>CAZYTI010001291.1:0-1814 GCA_964650065.1 uncultured bacterium | reverse complement strand
ATTGAGCAATATATGAACCGACCCCATATAATCGCCGGTCACTGCATCCACGTGGCCATCACAATTCAAATCACCCCACCATATCGATCTGATCCGCCCCATCAAATTAAAATTCGTTTCATCAGTAATATCACGAAACTCATCTCCTCCAATATTTTCATAAATGAGAGATTTGCCTCGAAGTGCGGCGCATACAGCATCAAGATCATTGTCGTTATCAAGATCAACAAAATAAATACCGGAGTCCAGTGTATCCTCGGGGACAGACCTCCCATAGCCGACCAATTGACGATCGAATAAAACATCTCTTCGATTGAGACCATTTCGATCAAATTCAAGGGCAAGAAAATTGTTTGTTTCATAGAGATTTGTGAGATACAAATCGATCTTTTGCTCAGTATTCCGAAAGGTACTAACCCCTAAATGCCGACTGGGACTCTTGGTGAGTGGATGCATAGTAAATTCCACGTGTGGCTTCTTATAGGGAGCACCAATTTTTCTTTCTCCCAAGTAATATATACGCTTGTCTTTTCCTTGAAGAAAAAAATCATTTTGCCCGATCGAAATAGGATGACATTCAAAAGGAATGAATGCAATCTTTATCCTTTCGCTCGTTTCAATATCATACATCCATAAGCCTTCATTTTCCCAATAAAAAAGGCATAATTCTTTATTGGGACCTGAAGGAAATGGAGTCAATGAATCGACCAAAGTCAAATTGCCCTGAGTATATTTGAACAGCAATCCTTTCCAAGTTGAGAAATATCCTGCATCAGGTGAGAAGAACAAAGATTGTAAGGGATGATCATTTACCATACCCTTGACTTGCCATTTTCCATGATTATATTCATACAATCTCCAACGCGGTTTCGAAACGACATCATTACTCATGATCCAAAGGTAAAAATAAGTTGGACTGAATACGTTTGCTACGAGAGAAGATGGTCCACCCGGATGTCGTATATTTTCAGAATTCTCTCCATCGAAGTAGATTAGACTACTCCAGATACCTGTGGCAATAAACTTTGTAGAGTCAATAAAAGCTGCAGACTGTAATGTATATGGTTGTGGTGATGGAATCTCCTTCCAGATATCTCCGTTAAAATGGTATATTTGGGATCTATAGTATCCTTCTTGTTCACGAACAAAAAGCCAAATATTTTTAAATGAAAATGCTTTAATAAAATCAAGGGAAAAACTCTTTTTCGGAAAAGGCGGATTAAATTCCTGCCAGTCTTTTCCCCCCCATTGGAACAGAACGTCTTCCCCCACTGCAATAGCCCTGTTTGAATCAATGACAGAAATTTCCTCAATTTTTTTCCCAAGTAATTCCGGAAACACACGAATTTGATATGAATTCCCGATCTGGGCAGAGGAGGTACTGCTGAAAACCGTAAATATGAAAAGGGACAAGATCTGTAATTTTGTAAATTTCATTTGATAACCGATACCGCTTTGTTAATCAGACTTATAATAATAAAAAAACCAACCTTTAATGAAGTATGTACTCCACCTCCTAAGCTCGGCTCTAATTGTTTAATGATAATGTAATTCAATTTAGTCAGTTCTAAAGTTACTATTCACATCTCACCTTACTCAAACAGATTGCTTCAGAACCGTAGCTTTGAAATTTATCCCCCTTTACTCGACAATTTATTATATGAATTTGTCTATAGGATTTCCTCTGGTTAATTGAAAAATGACCTGTTGTTTGAAATTATACAGTAAGTTGTATCACTCTCATCTAAATCATATTTTGTACAAGAATGATTTTGTAAACCCATCACAAAAACAACTCATTCAACTTCTTCTTA
>CAZYTI010001290.1:0-1815 GCA_964650065.1 uncultured bacterium | reverse complement strand
CCAATGATACGGGTGCCTATATCTATGGTGGCAGCCTGGTTGAACGAGGCACATCTCCCAATCAATTATTGTTATGGGAAATGGTTCGATTTTGTATCTCCAAAGGGATAAAGTATTTAGACTTGGGTGAATCAGTTGAAGGCAGTGGTGTTTATAAATTCAAGGTCTGGTTCGGTGGCAAACCACAGGATATTCACTATTATCATTTTGAATGCGGGTCCCGGAATTCGCCTGTCTTAGTAAAGCCTTTTGTTATCCTTCGCAGAGATTTCCTTCGTTATGCATCCTACTTATTGTTGCAGTATGGTACACCGGGCCTGAAACGGAAAGCTGCAATATGGAAACGCCAAAAAGGTCCCATACAATAAAAAAGCTCGTTAAAAATACTATTTCTCTGCCGGTTTATGATCCGGATAAATGTGCTCTTTTTGCCTTGGGCCGGAACGCCATGTATTCCGCTTGCAAATCCATGGGCTTGAAGACGGGGGATGTAGTCCTTACACCGGCATTGGATTGTGACTCAACCCTGACCCCCTTTAGAGTGCTCGGTTTATCCCTTGAGTTCTACAGATCCGACCCATACACATATGAAATTGATATCGAGGATATCAAGAGCAGAATTACAAAAAAAGTCAAACTGCTGCATGTGATCAACCATTTTGGGATGCCGCAACCCTGGGATTCATTACTGGCTTTGCGGGCGGAAACAGGAATCCCCATTCTTGAAGATAATGCATTTTCGCTGTTTTCCGAATTCAATGCTAGGCCATTTGGCACCTTCGGGGATTTTTCTTTCTTTTCACTCAACAAAATGCTACCCGTGATCGATGGAGGAATGCTGAGGGTGAACAATCCAGTACACTCCATGGAAGTTCCCCCAAGATCGGAAAAATGGTTTTACCCCACAGAAAAACAGAAATTGTTGGGTATGATTGCTACCAAGCTTGGATATGATTATCTTCCCGATGTAATCAAAAAGAAAATCCGGCCCGTGAAGAAGCCCCTGCCCCCTCTTTATTCTGATAAACCCGGATATCCAGATTGGCATCTTCGGGATGCTATCCTTCGAAGTTTTTCTTGCGATTATTATCGACCTATGTCCAAAATCGCTCAAATCCAAATGAAAACTTTTTTGACAAATGATTTGGATATAGTACGAAAAAAAATCAGACATTACTACAAATTTATTGTGGAAGAGCTGAGAAGTGTTCGTGGTATCCAGCTTCTATGGCCGGAGATATCAGAGAGCATTGTGCCAAACTGTGTCTCGATTTTAGTGAATACGCGCCGGGACGATATTCTATATAGGTTGAAATCAAAAAAACTAGGGGCTATTGCCTGGCCTACCTTTTCCGGAGATGTGATAGATAGGACAAGAGAGTACCCGGAGATTGAGATCATTGGAAAGAAAATCCTGCAATTGAAGCTTCCTGCTGTTAGAGTGATCAAAAAAGATGCTGACTCCTATTTCAAAAATCTGGTAAATGAAGTTATCGAGTGTAGCAACAGGTATCAATCCGAATGATAAGAGAAATTTATAGTGTTTACAAAAAAATCATGATTGGCAGGCCGTCCAAACGCTTATACAAATTCATGATCACGGACTGGACGGAATTGACCGATCTTGAAGCATGCAGCAAAGTTCTCGAAACCAAACGTTTCACCAGGAACCTGCAACCCCTTGAATTAGATCATCCGGATGTACAGCGGATACTGGTAATTGCCCCTCACCCGGATGACGATATCATTGGTGCTGGAGGTACCCTGATAAAGGCAAAAGAAAATGGTGCGGATATCCATGTGTTGTATGTGACC
>CAZYTI010001289.1:0-1816 GCA_964650065.1 uncultured bacterium | reverse complement strand
TATCCGGTACCAAAATGGCAATATCGGTCAGTTGCAGCGTGTCGTCCTGTTCGAGATTAAACAGGATGCTGTTGAATACGGTTTCGACCTCCCGATACATGCTGGGGCATGCAACGATCTGCAGGGATCGGTCCTGGTCAAGGCGTGCCGTTTCTGGGGTGGGGGAAGACAGCGTGAGGATGTCGTTTTGAATGTGTTGCAGTATACTGATTGGTTGTTCGAATCCTGTGAAACAAGCATTGAAGTCGTAATCGCTCACTTGGCACAACAGCCGGACACTCTCTCGGCCGGGCTTTCCCCAGGCAGCAAGCAGCGCATTGTCTGCCTGCTTAAAAAGTTCGCCCTGATCCTGTTCAGATGCTTGTATGGCCAGGGTTTTGACGCTTTTCTTCTGTATCCAGCGTTTTTCGCTCGGTGTTTTGACATCCTCCCAGAATTCTTCGGAGGGATTCATGGTATAGATGTGGATGGTATAATAGGCCTGAAGCCTGCCGATAAGCGTTAAATGAAAGTTGGATATCTGGGACAGACCGAAAAAATGGATATCTTGAGAATCTGTAGCCTTCCCCACGCTCTTCCGGGCGCCGGAAAGCACGAGATCGGCATATTCCATCGTTGAAAGCAGCTGTTTTCCCGTTCGGTTCGAAAGCTCTTCTCGCAAGATCTTCAGCTGTACATACAGCCGCTGTTGACACAGTTCCATGCCCTCCAACGCAGTGGTAGGTGCCGCCCACATTCGGATCATGTCGGTTCGGTGAAATTCGTATTCCTTGAACAGATGGGCCATCTTTTCAGAAAGCTGCCAGAGCCTTGCTGCATCATCCGGTCTTTCAGCGTCCTCTTCGCCAAACAGATATTGTGTGATCGGTAAAAAGTCGGGGTCGTTGCGATCTAGATTCTGCAAGATGTGGAGCAAGAGCATCTTCAGTTGATCATTGTCCATCATATCCGGCTCATTCTCACCGGGGTCGAGAGCGGTGAGCATCCCCCACAAACCAGCTTCAAGATACTGGAACCTAACGTTCATGAATATCGAATTCTTCTCGGCAAGCAAGAGTTGAAGCCATTTGGCCAAATTTGCGTTTGGGACAATTAAAACAGGCGCCTCTAGTATATTGGCTTTGCCCCGGACCTCATCCGTAACAACATCGGAGAACTTGTACGCCAGTTGATCCAACTGATTGCTAAAATACAGTTCGATTGCCATTTTATCGTCCGAATTTTATGATGGTTTTTGATTTTTCACGGCATTTCTTCCAGCACGAAAGATCCTATTTGTTTGAGATCACGCCATAGACTGACAAAATACACCGATTGTAGCTAAATGTTTTCGACTAAAAGAACATATCAGACAGGTTTGACAGATGGGGACAAACTATTATTTCACTTCCACTCCCTTCCCGATAATCTGTTTCGTTGAAAAAAAATTCAGCAATTTCTGACCGTCCTCTATTTTTCTCATCCATAACTACCCATCTCGTCTCTTCACGTTAAAAGTTTTGTCGGTCAATTGGTGTTAAAATTAGTTTATTCGAAATAGATGCTCATTTTAGACAAGTTTTTAGTTTTTTAATCAATGGATTTTCTTGAACATATGAGATAAAAAGTCGATAGCGGGCACGGGTGATCGCAACGTATGTCATATTGCGGATCTGTTCTTCCGACCAGCCGTTTTCCTCCAGAGTGTCCAAGCCTACCAGAAAAACGCAGGCGTAATCGAGGCCCTTGGTGCTGTGGATGGTGGATATCGTGACCCTTTCGGTTGCGATGTCGTAGGATCTTTTCAGGTGGTAGTTTTCGGCTGCCCATAAACAAA
>CAZYTI010001288.1:0-1818 GCA_964650065.1 uncultured bacterium | reverse complement strand
TGGTAACACAACATTTTGTCTGTGAAGATATTACTTTGGAAATTCTTGATCATTCTAATAAGTATAAGTTCCTGAAGATCAAAAATAACCTCATACAGATTCTTTTGAGTGTTTTTGCCAGGATTTTCTACATATTTCTGCCAAGTTATATTTTTATACTGAAGAAGGCAGAAAAATAAGCAGATTATACTTTTGAACTCCAAAAAAGTGACTTTTCATGGATAAATATAACGTTTTACTCTTATTCCCTAAAGTCGGGGTGAATCCGAAATATCCCCAGCCCCCTCTCAGTCTTTTAATGATTGCTCCATATATTGAAGAAGCTGGGTTGACTCCTGTCATTGTCGATCAACGGGTGGAGAAGAATTATGCCCGTCATATCCAGGAATTACTTCCTGAAGCCCTGTTTGTAGGAATTACCTCCATGACTGGCGAACAGTTGCGATATGCAGTTGAATTAGTTTATCTTGTTAAAAACCTGTCTCCCGGAACTCCCATCGTTTTTGGGGGTATCCATGCGTCTCTGTTACCGGAACAAACAATCCGACAGAAAGGGGTTGAGATGGTTGCAGCGGGGGAAGGTGAGGCGATTTTGCCGGATATTATTCGGTACTATCAAAAGAACATCGACATAAGCGATGTTAAGGGGATATATTACAAAAAGGACAATACTGTTCTATCAACCGATCCGGTGGGATTAATGGATTTAGAAAAGCTTAAAATACCCGCATGGCATTTAATTGATAAAAATAGGTATACGGAATTTGGTATCCAATGCGGCAGAGGGTGTCCTTATCAGTGTACGTTTTGCTATAATCTGAAATATAATCAGCGGCGATGGCGGTTCAGGAACCCTGAAGCTATTTTAGAAGAAATTACGTTTTTGACAACTGAATTCGGGGTTCATCAGATCAACTTTCTCGATGATAATTTCTTCACAAACCTCAAGCGAGTTGAAGAACTCTGTGAACTCATTGTCCAACACGATATTCATTTTAAGTGGGGGACTACATGCAGGGCTGATGACTTTAAGAGATTTACTCCGGAATTCGTTGATCTGATAAAACGAGCCGGAATAGAAACATTGTTTGTCGGAGGGGAGTCGGGATCTCCGAAAATTTTGAAAAAGATTAAAAAGAGAATTACGGTTGATGATCTATTCTGTATGGCTGAAGTCACCAAAAAATATGATCTCTTTACAGTGGTTTCTTTTATGTCTGGTTTTCCCTTTGAAACGAAAGAAGACAGGTACATGACATATGATATCATGGATAAGATTAGCAAAATCAATCCGGATCTTCGAGTAAACGGCGCAAATATTTATACCCCCTATCCCGGAAATGATTTATTTGATGAATCAGTTGAAAAGGATGGCTTAGTTCCGCCTCCTGATCTTACCGGGTGGGACACATTTGTGTTTAATATGGGTAATTTACCATGGCTCTCTAAAACAGAAAATAAAATGCTTGAAAATATTTCGTTTATTACTCGATTTTATTTTTGGCATAAATCAATTAAGGAAAGATTCCTCAAGTTTTGGCATTATCCGTTTTATTGGTTTCTACGAATCAGTGCTATTATACGATGGAAATTGAGATTCTTCAGATTTGCCTATGAATGGGATCTGTTTCGGGTTATTCGCAAGAAGTTTTTAGAATGATGAGCCAGTAAAGTATAACTATAAGAAATTAGCTACCATTGATAATTCAAAACATCGTCAAAAAAACCTTCTCCAGCATATATTTTAAAATCGTCACGGCCTTCCTGATTCTGTTCTATTTATCTCGTCTGATAGATATTGACCTCTTGTTGACAGCC
>CAZYTI010001287.1:0-1819 GCA_964650065.1 uncultured bacterium | reverse complement strand
ACCGGAACATCCCCTTCCAGGCCCTCCACATTCCTGCCTTCAATACGAATCAATTCGCGGACGCGCGATGCCCGGATCCCATTCCCGGGCTCATTTCCTTTGGGCCACAAATAAATCCGACCTTCCTGAGTGTTCACTACCCACTCACCCGGCCCATCCAGGGCCTCGAGAACATTTTCCACCCAGCAGGTCTCTTTCCACGCTTTGTTCTTAACTTTGCATAAACGGTAGGTCCCCGGTACACCCGTATTGGCGATACGCGTTCGCTCATTAACCGACGCCAGGGGCAGATAGTTAACCACCCATTGCTGTGTCGGACGGATGAAAATTTCCACATCCTCCAGATTTTTCCAATTCTTCAGGGTGCCTTCCGGAAAATGGAGGGATGTCAGGTCTTCCCATCGATGTTCCAGGGTGGGCGCCGGACACTCCTGTGTGGGTGTGAATCCTCTGGACCGGGCTCTTGGCAACATCTCTTCACCATCATACAGTGTGCGGAACCGCCATACGTGTTGAGACTCCGGAAGCGGGGCTACCCAGACCTTCCCTTTTGCAGCATCGGGAAGAGACAGCGGTGGATATGTCAACCGTTGCCATCCTCGGATGCTTTCGCTGGCTGTCAGGATGGGCTCTTCCCCCGGATAGGCAGCATAGGTGATGGTGTGACCTTCCTCAGCCGCATCGTCGACTCCGAAAACAAGGGTCTCTTTCAATGGATATATGCCTCCCCGGACATAGACCACAATGTCTTCCGAGGGTGCCATTTTCTTATACTCCCGGACGGCTTCCCTGGCCCGATGCAGGGTGGCGAAAGGTTTTGCCTTGGTTCCCTCGTTGGCATCATGGCCATCTTCAGCCACATAGAATTGGGCCACCTGGCCGCTGCAACCAACCAGCAATAGCATTAAGGCCGAGTACAGGAAAATTAGGTTTCGCATCTTTTTACCTTATATTTTTTATCAATACGATCATTTCTCAATGTGGGCCGCAACGATTTCAGCGACCCGCTTCCCCAGAATACGGGACCCTTCAGGAAAAAAGTGAACGTTTGCCGGCCTTTGAACCTCGTTCAGATGGGGGTGGATCGTTTCATGCAGGTCATTTAGGGAAATCTTGAACTGATCCATAATACCTTTTGCGACGGCGTTGTAATTTAACTCCTCTCCCGAATGTCGGCCTTCGGCTCCGGTCGGAATCGGTGTCGTCGATGCCCAGATGAGTTTGGCTTTGGTTTTCTTCAGTCTCTGGACCAATTGGATCAGGTTCGTCTCATATTGCTGAATCGGATTCACCTGATTCCCTGACAGATCGAGTTTTCCCTCCTTCGTATACTTTAAATCGTGAAGACCCCAGTTGAAATGGACGACATCCCATACACCCCTCCCCAGCCAGCTTTCGAGTTTACAGAGTCCTTTCTTGGTATCTCCTCCATTTTCGGGAATTCGGTAAACGTTCGCTATTCCCTTCAATTGTTCTCGCACCATCGGGGTGTAACCAATGGAGATGGAATCCCCAATCAGAAGCACATTGGGGAGTGTTCGATCGAATTCCACAGTTTCGAACGCCGGTCTTTCAAGGAACCGCTCTTCCAGCATCCCCTGCCATTCGGTCTCACTCCAGGGTGGAGAACGCCTCAAATGGTTTCTGGAGGAGCAGGAGAGACTCGAAAGCGACAGAAAACCGAATCCAAAATATTTGAGAAAACGACGTCTGTTCATATTTTTTTAGGATAATATCGCTTTAAAAATTCATTTATCTCCGGGATCGTCTTGTCCCAGGATCGGGGAGGCGTGGGATCGTACCGGGGTCGGCCGTCTTT
>CAZYTI010001286.1:0-1820 GCA_964650065.1 uncultured bacterium | reverse complement strand
CTTTTTTGATTTTGTTACGGTTTCAACAAATTCGTCTCGATCTTCTTTAGGTACATTAAAATATGGTTGAAATTTTTGATCCCATAATCCAGTTGTATCATATATACCACCATTACTATGTTGAAAATTAAAATAATCGACCTGGCGATTATGATTATATGCCGCCCTCCGTTCCATATCGTACCACTTAGGATGTAGCTTTCTATCAATATATCTAAGGGCTCTATTAATTCGTTGTTGTATTAAATAGCGCTCATAAGGAACAAGTCTGGGATCCTGAAGACGTTCTTCGAGTATTGCAACATCTAGTAGTTTGGCATCGCGTTGCTTAGTATATTCATCACGTCTTTTTTCGTAAGTTGGAGTCGTATATCCCATAGTTGACAAAATACTCTATGTTAGTCCGGTGTCAATCAGAAAGCCTTCCTAAGTATCGGCATCACATCAATCAAATCAGTAATCGTATGGTCAGGCTGTTCAATTTCTTCCTCAGGAATCTCATCTTTAAATTTACTATTCCTAAACCATATAGTAGTCATACCGCACTCATTACCATTCCTAATCTCGCGTTTGATTCTATCTCCGATCACGAAGAACTTGGTTTCAGGAACGCATTGGCCTTGACAATGCTTGAATAACTCAACAGTTTTCTCCGGCTCCACAATTACTTCCTTAAAATATTTCTCTATATTCAAACTTTTGATTTTCGCTTTTCTTTTTTCTTTACCTTTTGCAATTAGAAACAACGTCAGGTCAGGCACTAACTGAAGGCTACGCAAAATATCTTCTGCTCCATCCATTAGTCTTTCCTCCTCTGAGTTGTAGATTGTCCTGTTGAAGTCAAAAATTACTGCGATCATAATGTGATTATACAAGAATCGTGTTAGTTAAATACTTTTGAGTGTGTACCAGTTCGGATTAACACAAGGATAAGTTCTTTGTGCGAGTATTGATATACTAACACCCAATCATCTTTGATATGACATTCTTGATATTTGGTCATTTCGCCTTTGAGAAAATGGTTTTTGCATTTTTCCGGAAGCCGTTCCCCATTTGCTAGCTTCGTAATTATATTTTCAAGTTTTTTCAAGTCATACTGACCAGACCTAGCAATTCTTTTGTAGTCACGACGATATTTTTTCAGGCGCACAATGCTATATTTCTTCTTTGTCATCACCCTCGAGTATATCCCTGTGCAGCTCCTCAATGGAATCATATCTCTTGCCAAATTTGATTGCTTCTTCGGTTTCCCTGATGATTTCAGCTTCCTCCTCTGGAGTAAATCCATTCTCGGTGAGGATTCTGAAGGGAATTCCTTCATGAATGACAATCTGTCTGAGATAGAGGTTGATTGCACTTGAGAAATCGAGTCCGACTTCTTCGAGTATTGCCTGTACTTTTTTCTTGAGTTGGTCATTGGTGCGCACTTGGATAGTGCTCTTGGCTTTTCGCATTCCATGACGGGAGAAAGAAACGTTAATATGATATCACAAGTGTAATTACAGTGTCAATACATTGTCACTACAAATTCTAAGCGTCCCATTCTTTAAAAATTTGGCCCTCAATAGCATATTTAACATCTTTAATATTAGGAAAAGCTTTCAAAGTGGCTTCTATGGGAGCTTTAATCATCATTTGTCGTGCAGCGGCTGAATTGAGTATCTCCAGGGCTTCTTTCTTGAAGTTAATAACTGCTATTTCTATTGCAATAAAATCGTCATCGACCTCTTCTGGTGCAAATTCCAGATGCACTCCTATGTAATGCTCACGTAGATTCTGCAGGTCTTCGGATGTTCGTGCTCCTTGAATATGATCAATGT
>CAZYTI010001285.1:0-1824 GCA_964650065.1 uncultured bacterium | reverse complement strand
CAATGATTAGAATCGTGCAGTCCATAATAGCTTGTGCATTGCATTAATGGCGAAGCTTCGCCTCAAACCCTGGCCCAGACCTGGCACGCAGGGGCGTAAGTATCGCGAAGCTTCGCCTCATTAACCGTTTTATTCCCACCCGGATCCATGCAATTTCTTGAAATTCTTAAGCTTGTTTACCAGCTTGGCTTTCTGCTCGGGTGTCAGCGTCTGGTGGAATTCCGCCAACCGGGCTATCATAAGCGAGATCATTTCGTCCATCTGAGCACGATTTTCAGCTATTAAATCTTTCAATCGCTGCTGATCGATCGTATCACTTTTTATCTGAACGATGATCTCATCATGGAAAGCCCTGTGCTTATGGCGTATATCCTGTCCCTTTTCTACAAGCTCATCTTTGATCTCGTTTAGCTGTGCCTCCTGCGGTTCCGTTAGGTCGAGTGTTTCGACGATGTAATCCATTATAAAATATGCCGCCTTTCCATGGTGCCCTTTATGACGGCACCCGGAAAAGAGCAACAAGCCCGGAACCAGGATAGCAATTAAGGCCGCAAATGCTGTTTTTTTTACCATAATTCCCCCTTTCTTGTAAATTGGTTATTAACAAATGAACGAATTCGAAATTCCAGTTCCTCCCTTGCCCGATTCATATGTTAATACCCTTTCTCCCCGGATGCTTTTCACTCGTGTAACAAGTTGTAACAAGTTGTAACAGGCGACGGATCGGAAGAATACCTGTCCCTTGCCCGATGCTCCCCCGTTGCGGGATTGCGCTCAGGCTCAAAATACTGTTTGATGTATATCCGAAATCCTATAACTCACCCATTTGACACATTAAGGAAAGGTATATATATTTGCCCCCAAAATTCGATTATAGAGGGGCTTTGGTTTCAAATGAACAGGAATAAAGGCCGGGACTTCAGAAGGGCAGACCTTCACGTGCATACACCCAGGTCGGCGTGCTTCGGCGATAAATCGGTTACCCCCGAGCAGATCGTCGAGGCTGCGCTGGCCATCGATCTCGAAGTCATCGGCATAACCGATCATAACACGGTTTCAGGTATCAACGATATTCGACAGGCGGCGAGAAAGAAAGATCTCTTCGTATTTCCCGGTGTCGAGTTGTCCACCAAAGCGGGTCATATCATCGCCCTGTTTGAATTGGACACCCCGATTTCAGTATTAGAGGGTTTTCTCGATGACATCGGGATTGCCCGGGAAGGATGGGGGGATGCCATAACCATGGCTGATGAAGGGATGCCGGAGGTCTGCCAAAAAATCGCCGAGCGAGGAGGCATTGCCATTGCCGCTCACATCGAAAGATTTCCCAGTGGGTTTCTTGAAAGCAATCAGCCGCGGCGCGTTAAGATGAAGATCCATGAAAGTCCGTATCTTAGCGCCCTTGAAATCACTATTCACCAAAACAAAAGCCTGTGGAATGCCGGTAAGGTTCGGGGCTATCCCAAAAAATATCCATGCATTCAAGGATCGGATGCCCACGCATTGGCCGATATCGGCAGGCGGCCGGTAGACATCCGGATGGAACAGGTGGATTTATCCGCTTTGCGCAAAGCATTTAACGAGCATGAGACAAGGATCCTGTTCAATAATGCTTGTGCTCCGGGTCGGTAACCGCCATTAAATAGACTGTTCGAACAGAGATTTGAACTTAGTTCGCTTCTCTCATCCCGACAAGTCGGGAGAATAATGGAGTAATGGAATGGTGGAATGATGGGTTTAAAGGAAATAGATCGCTTTTCGTTCAGCCACTACTTAGTGCTCATCCAGAAACTGGTGTTTTTGGATTCGCGCTATCAGCTCTCA
>CAZYTI010001284.1:0-1825 GCA_964650065.1 uncultured bacterium | reverse complement strand
ACCCAACGTCAATGGGACCAGAGGATCCACAGTTGAGGTACCGGTGAATATTCAGGGCATTGTGGTGGCCGATTCTGTGCTTGCCTATCAAATAACCGTTTGGTTCGATTCGGCCATACTGCAGGCCGTCGATGCAATCAGCCAGGGTACGATGACCGAATTCTGGGGCAGCCCTTTTGTCGGTCCCAAAACGGATACGGTCCGTGTCGGGGGATTTACGACCAATGAGCCGGGAAAGAGACTCGTCCCCGATGCCGGCATCCTCGTCAAGCTCAGGTTTCTGGTCTTAGGTAATATTGGAAGCTCGACCCAGATACGCATTGTCAGTCAAAAGATATTTGATAAAGACGGTGAAATGGCGGTTGCCAATACCAACGACGGCTTAGTGACCGTGACCTCGGGATCGGCAATTACGGACATCGATATTACCCTGCATCCCGATTGGAATTTGGTTTCTTTTCCCATTGTAGCGGATCCCAGTACACTACCGGAAATATTAGGGGGGGAGCCCGTGAATTACATTTTTGGATATTATTCGGGAGAAGGACCTCGCACCTGGGATGCCAGTCGGCCCCCTTTTCTGAATGACCTCCAGGCTTTAGACGGGCTGCACGGATACTGGATGAGATTAAATTCGGCCCAGTTGGAGATCCTAAATGTCACGGGGAACAGCATCGCTATTGAAACGCCCATTCCCCTGTACTCAGGTTGGAATTTAATCAGTTATCTTCCCTCGGTAGCCAATACGATTGCAAATGCCCTGCAAACATTGAATCCCCTTTATACTTATATCATGGGATTCGAAGGAGGAGGTGGGGGGACCAGAACCTGGGATCGAGACCGGCCCCCGTTTCTCAATGATTTGATCCAACTTTCACCCAACTCGGGCTACTGGGTAAAGATGGACAGTGCCCGTACCCTGGTTTACCCTTCGGGAGGACTCCTGTCCAAAGAGAAGAGCCCTCTCCTCTCCAATTCCATGGAGAAGAATACGACGGCAACATTGACACCACCTCAATTCTGTGATTTCTGGGCTCTCCAGCCCGATTTACTCTCTGAAGGGGATACCATCCGCGTGTTTGATGTAAATGGTGTGCAGTGTGGCGATACCCTGGTCAATGTTCAAGGTGGATTTTTGGTGCATGTTTCCGGAGACGATCTGTCCACTTTAAATATCGATGAAGGTGCTATTACGGGTGAGGAAGTGTATTTTACCATAAATGGCGATTCTTCCACTGTCATAGGCAGTTCGCTCAATTCCGATACGACGATTATCCTGAGTCAAAGCCCGACATGGGAATACATGGGATCAAAACGCGTGCAATTGGCCATGCACACCGGTTTCAGAATGAATTCAGGGACGATTCCTATTCCAACTGAGGCGACTCTGTTGCATAACTATCCCAATCCCTTCAACGCTCAAACGGTCATATCCTTGCAGATACACCGTGCAAGCAGAGTCACTGTGCATATTTTTGATTCCAAGGGAAGGAGAGTCAGACGACTCATCACGAATGGTCATCGAAACCCCGGACAATACCGGATCCGGTGGGATGGTCGGAGTGACGAAGGCATTCGTGTTTCTTCGGGTGTTTATGTTTGTCAGCTTCAGGTAGGAACAAACCGGTCGAGTATTAAGATGGTGTTGTTATATTAAAAGTAACTTTGGAATTTGCTAATTACTATAATTTTCTCAGCCGTATGATAACTTAGTTGAGTTGATCATCGAAAAGCTTTAGGGGAGGTTCATCGTGAAGAAGCATTGCTTTTTAAGGGTGGTGTTCATGTGCCTAATCTTGGGGATAGGACATCAGGGGCTGAAATC
>CAZYTI010001283.1:0-1827 GCA_964650065.1 uncultured bacterium | reverse complement strand
CCTATCCCCCAATCCCTAATCCCAACACCCTTCCGGTCTCCTGTCTCCTGTCTCCAGTTTCCCTTTCTCCACTCACCAATAACAACTCACCACTTACAATCCCCTCACATGTACCAGATAATTCTTATTAAAATACTTCACGGCAATTTTTTTCTCCTGGATTTTCTCATATTCGAAGATGGTCTTTTGGTCCTTTCGCAGCTCATCGTAGATGGTCATTTTTTTCAATATCATTTGATTCCCGATACGCATATAATCCTCATAATACGCTGTCTTGAAATGTTTCCCTGAAACAAGATAAAATTCGGCTTTCATCGGTCGGTAATCCGTTTTTCGAACGATGAGGATGATTTTATGATACGTAGCCGATTTCTTTTGTGCCGACAGCAGGAGTTTATAACATGGAACTTCTCTAACGATTTCTTCTCCAACGAGTTCATCCGTATAATCATCCCCGTAGCTCACCATGGCCACATCTCCATTGGATGCCTGACCCATCAACCTCTGAATTGGCGTTATCCGTATAGGCCTGCGGGAACCGGGCAGCTGAACCCACAACTTGTCTTCGACATACAGGATTTTCATGTCTCTGTTCTTCCCCTCCTTTTCAATGACCAGACTCTTTTCATCGCCATTGATATAAGCATCGAACACGGCGGACTCCTTCATACGGTCTCCTTCGAAGGCGGTGAGACGTGTCCGGACCAGAAACTGTTCATATGGAATCCGGTATGCATCTATCTTCTTTATGATAGACTGGGGCCCATTCCAACCCGGCAAACAAGGCCCAGAGATCAACACACTCATGAGTATGACCATTCTAATCATAACCTTCTCCTGTTTATTCAATTAAGAACCGATAACTGAATACCGAATACCGATTTTTCACCGTTTACCGTTTACTGTTCACCGTTTACTTATTTCCTCTGATTACTGATCACAGATTACCGATTACCTTTTTTCCCACTCACCACTCACTATATATGTCCCAGCGCATCCACAATCTTCATTCGTGTGACTCTGAAAGCCGGCACAATAGATGAGAACGTGGCCACAAGGATTGTCATGAAGAAAATCATCATGTAAAAAATTAACCCATTTCGAATGGCCAGTGGGTATCCTTCGGTGAATCCCGGTGGAGGTGGGAGCAGAATATTGAAATGATTGATCAGCAGAGACAATCCAAAAGCAAACAACATACTCAGGATTCCTCCGATGAATCCAATCAGGATTCCCTCAAAGAAAAACATTTTCATGGTCTGCCATCGGGATGTACCCATGGAAAGCAAGGTGCCGATCTCTTGAGTCCGTTCCACGATAGACATGACAACAGTATTGGACGTGCTGAAAAATACGATAATGAACAAGACCAGCGATATGAAACCCGTGATCTGTTGATAAAACTGGCGGACCTGTTTGTAATAGGCCGCCTGCTGATGCCATTTTCTCATGGCAACCGGATATCCATTGTCTTTGGCCATGCTTGAAATCTGCGAATACATTGGATCCGTTTTTTCGGTATCATTCAACGTGACCAATAATTTTTTTACTTTACTCGTATTGAGAAGCATCTGGGCAGTCTGGAGGGGAACGATGATGGCACGACTA
The DNA here is from genome assembly GCA_964650065.1 of uncultured bacterium. Lineage (GTDB taxonomy): Bacteria > Zhuqueibacterota > QNDG01 > QNDG01 > DSAB01 > CAZYTI01. The sequence continues at coordinate 219 of CAZYTI010001283.1, read as the reverse complement.
TCGTATTCTGCCATGCCACCATCGAATGTATCTACGACTTTCACATCCACGGCATTCAAGGCCCCATCGGCCGTCGTGGACATCAATGTGAGCCATTCTCCAATCTCTGCATCTAAGGATCGGGCCAGTCCATTTCCAAGGATAATGATCTCCGCATCGTTTTCATGAGCAATGAGGGAATCATACATGGCACCCGTATTTCCAAAAAGGGTCCTTAAT
>CAZYTI010001282.1:0-1829 GCA_964650065.1 uncultured bacterium | reverse complement strand
TTTCTGCCCCCACAGTTAATCCGTTGCTCTTTCAACCAGTGCAAGCTCTGGCTTTCGGCAGGAACATGCTTCGGATTTACTGTGGGGGCAGAAATAGATCTTATCCACCAAAATTCCCGCTTTGGAAAATCCGGAGAGCATAGATCGATTGACCCGATAAAAATCATCCTCTGAGAAATAGCCGATGCCAATGCCGGGTTGGTTGGTCATGATGATGATGTGATATCCCATATCGTACAATTTCCTAATACCCTCCAGGGCATTGGGGAGTAACTTGAGTTTGGCGGGATCGTGAAGGTAACCCACATCCTCGTTGATGGTGCCGTCCCGATCCAGGAAAATAGCCGGAGCCTGCTTGTGAGGCTTTCTCCGGAGATGGATGGCTCCTTCCCGCTCTTGAAAGACATCATCCATTGGATCATCGTTTTTCCTGATTTTCCGGATCAGATCCGACGTTGAGATCTCATTAGCAATTGGAATGATCAGGACTTCGCCCCCATATTTTTCCACAATCTCCTTGGAAGTCAGATCCTTCTCCTGGTAATCACCCGCTTTGATATAGAAATCGGGTCGAAGGAGATCGATATTCTTCTGATTTCTTCTTTCATGAAAGATAAATACCCAGTCGACTGCCTCCAGAGCGGCGATGATCCTGGCTCTCTTCCCTTCGGGAACCAAGGGACGGTCCTCACCCTTGTACCGCTTTACCGATTCATCGGAATTCACACCCACCACCAGGACATCGCATTTCAATTTCGCTTTTTCCAAATAATCCACGTGACCGGCATGAAGGAGATCAAAAGCACCTGAAGTAAATCCAATGGTTTTACCTGCAGCTCTTAAGCGATCACAAACAGGAATCAAAGCATCACGACGCTTGACCTTTTCCTGAGTCATCATTCCTCACTTTCAATGATCGATAGGTTACATCTTTGTCCTGATTTCACACCACGTCTCATAAAATTCGACACTGGCTGCGGCCGTCTCTTCCTTCTTCGTGACAATTTTCACACCCCGTGTCTTCACACCGTAGTCTTTCAAATCGTCTTTCACACCGTATACCACTCCCCCCACATTTTCCAGATTGGCTTCACCCATTTGCGCACTGGACGCATAAACGATAATATTCTCGATCCCAAAGGGTGGAGCCACCTCAAGGTCGAATTGGTCGCCCTCACCCGGAATCGTAAGCACTTTCCCTCCCTCGAAAAAATTCTCCTCCCGGTGGGGATTGGGCAGAAGCTGAAGCAGTTTTCCCTGGACATCGCGATAAACAACCCGTGCGTAGAAGTCCTTATTGCCTTGAATGAAAATGCGGATCTTCTCACCGGCTCTGTATTCTTTTTTCTCAGCCCAGACATAAACGGTTAAAGGGGCATTTTCATCTTTCACCAAATCGGCTGACATTGCTTTTTTATCCTGCTGAGCCTTCAATGCATACTCGACTTCAGCCCTGATCCAATAGTGATACCGGTTATCCGAAGTGATGCCATGATCTTTACTTTCCAATACGGTGACATATCCCTCAGCCCCACTCTGAATCAAATCGTAACTCAATATGAAATTCTCGACCTTCGTCACACTCTGAATATATGTCTGAGCCCTCTCCAAGGCCTCCCGTTTTGCGTTGGCCAGAGCCTCCTCCCGCATTTGTCTGGGCGTCTTATCTTCCGAGAGATAGGCATAACCATCCACCTCCACGATGGTTGACCGCTTGGTCGAATCGCTGTCTGCGGTGACCTGATCCGAATCGTTATGTGCCTCTAAACTTGCTTTGGAAATAAATACGCCAAGTAACAAGATGAGGGACAGATATCTGCTAGGTCTCA
>CAZYTI010001281.1:0-1830 GCA_964650065.1 uncultured bacterium | reverse complement strand
CTCAATGAAGTCTATGAGTTGATCAAATGCCATAAAAAAATTCCATAAACTGTAATTAACAGGTTGCTATTGATTCCTTATAAATATTTAACATATCGTTACGAATCAATTTCCAGTCCTGATTTAGATTTATTGTCTTTATCATTATTTTGTGATTGTCAATTTCATATTTCATCTCATATTTGCTGTCTAAAGTTGGGTAAAGCAACATCCCGGAACAGGTTTTATTAATACCACCTTTAACTTCTATATTTTTTAAATAACTGAACAATTGGTACATATGCGAAGAATGGATTTTTTCTTGGTCATAATTCTTAGACAAAGCCTCTTTATAATACTTTGTGTCTATAATCACTTTGCCATCATTAGTCTCGATGCTTATATCTGTTATCATTTTGGGTAAATATTGTTTTGAATATTCATCTAATGGTTTAGCGTTCCAATATATATCTTCTCTGCCAACTTTACTTTCAGGGAGTTCGATTCTGAAAAAATTTCTTACAAAATCTTCAAATAGATGAGCCATTTGATTTTCATCACGAATAAAATCACGAAATTTACTTTTTCCTGGATCCTCTGTAATTAGGGTATTGTAAAAAATCAATTCACAAACTTTTAACAAGAAATCATAAAAAGAGTTGTTGCTATTAAGCTGTACTTTTGAAAAAATCTGGGAAGACAGTTTTATATCATCTATTTCATGAAATTTTCGATACAGCCCAATCAATTCTTTCTTCAATTCAGCATCAACTGATTCATTAAAAATCAATATTTTTATTACAGCCTTTAGAATTTGGTTATGGAGGATGTTGGTATCAAATTCATCAAACTCACAATTAAGCTGGGCCTTTACCATTAGGTTTCTTTTTAATGTTTCCTGGAAATTTATTTTACCTCGCAGACATCTTGAGTCCTTTGAATACGTAACATAATCCTGATCAATACCTCTCTTTATTAAATGGTTTAGTCCACTAATTAGCACCCTTGAAAAAAGATCCAAAATGCTGGTTAAATCTTTCCCTGAAACATCCAGAATATCCTTCTCTTCAAGTTTGTTCCAAGCATAGCATAGAAGAAAATAGATATTTTGAATCGGTATCTTAGACGTCCCACTCATGATAACAAGTATTCTATTTGTTTGCTGATTTCTTGGGGATTATCAAACCAATACTCTTTTAGCAGTGGTTCAATTTCAGACTTTATTATTACTTCAAACCATTTTTTATCATACATGACATTTTTATCATTCGGGCAAAAATAGCTATGCCCAATTCTATATCCCATTCCCAAATTTTTGGTATCCTCTGAGATTTTTTTATTTAGTTCGGTCATTTTATCTATGATTTGCGTTCTTACATCTTCATCAATATTACATGCTATCAGGTGGTCCAAAAATTTTGGGCTCTTAAACTGTGGTTCCAACTCTATGAAGCTGAATCTTCTTCTCAGGGCATAATCAACCATAGCCAAAGATCTATCAGCCGTATTCATAGTACCAATTAAATATACATTTTCCGGGATATAAAAAGTGTCTTCTGGAGATTCTGAATAAGTAAGAGGTACAGAGAAATCAACACCTCTCTTGTCTAACTCAATCATCATTAAAGCCTCACCAAATATCTTGCTCAGATTTCCCCTGTTAATCTCATCAATTATAAACACGTGAGGTATATCATTTTGTTCGGAAGCAGTTTTGCAAAATTGATAAAAGATACCGGATTTAAGATCAAAGTTACCTTCACTATTTGGTCTGAAACCTTGTATGAAGTCTTCATATGTCAACGGTCGTTTAAAAGTGAGCCATTTTCGGTCGTGAAAATTGAGCCACTT
>CAZYTI010001280.1:0-1830 GCA_964650065.1 uncultured bacterium | reverse complement strand
CAAATAGATGGCCAATCAAGAAAACGATTCCCCATATCCCCCCGATGAGAATCGTAATCAAAGAATAGACCTTATCAATGAACGCCAGTCCAAAAGCCTGTAATCGATCGACCCTTTTCAGAAAAAGAGAGCGTCCCATTTCACCGATGCGCCCCGGAGTAATAAATCCCATCACGAAGCCCCCGAACAAAGATCCCAGGGATTCGAAAATGCGTACCTCCAAATTTAGTGTCCGAAGGAGAAAATGCCAACGATACCATTGAATAAAAATATTCGGTATGAGGAGAGAGAGGGCCATCAGGATGAATATGGGATTCTCCGGATTTTTTAATGCCGAAGTGACTTCTTGAATATTTAGGCGAGCGAACAACAGAAACATCGTGATGAGGGCAATGCACAATTTGAAGAAGAAGAAAAGCCATCGTTTTTTCATATACTGTCCTGCCAGGTTCGAAGCCTGAAGCGTTTGTTATTTAAAACATACAAATTTATTGCACCAGTCGCAATAAAAAAAGCCTGATGGCCATCAAGACCACCAGACTTTAAAGATTATCTTATTCCTTATTCCTGGTAATTTATTCTGTAACAGTTATTTTGTCAGTGTTTCTCTGTAAAAAACCGTAGATGATAAATTACAGTTCACGTATCGAAATACTTCCTCCGGAGGTGCGTAAATACAGCTCCGGACCACCACCGTTGATCTTTGCTTTGAGGGATCGCTTACTGATCTCTCCCCGAATTGTGACAGGAAAGTCTGTGCGAACGCGGCCTCCACTCGTTCTGGCATTCAAATCAACTTTAACATCTCTGTCCATATGGACGGTGATGCCTCCGCCTGAAGTGGTCAATTTACAATCGCTTTCAGGTTGTCGGGATATCGAGGCCGTCACCGAACCGCCTGACGTCGAAGCATCGATGGCTCCCATGACTTCATCCACACGGATACTTCCACCTGAGGTATGTGCATACACATCACCACGGACACTGCCGATGGTGATGCTACCTCCGGAGGTTCTCACCTCTGCTTTTCCCTCACAACCACTCAGTCGAATGCTGCCACCGGAAGTTTTTCCCTGAACGGGTCCGTTAATACGACCAAATTCCAGGCTCCCCCCTGAGGTTCGAGAAACAACCCTGCCTTCAAGATCGTCTACAGTGATGCTGCCACCGGAGGTTTTCAAATCCACATTGTATTTTGTGGGGACTGTTAAGAAAAATTGGACTCGGACATACCTCCCAATTGAATCCCAAAAATTCCAACGGGCTTTCTTGTACTCAGCGATCACCGTCACATCGTCTCCAGTGTGACGAAAATCCACATCGAAATCTTCCAAGAATTCTTTTACCCTTCTCGAACCGCCTCTCCTGGCCTCGAATATGACTTCAACTTCCACCGTATTACGATTATGGGACCGTACTTCGATTGTCCCTAAATCGGATTCCAATATCAGCTGGCCGCCGGAGCCGACATTGAAAGATTTTTTTATATCCTTCTCGCCCTGTCCATATACCTGGCAGGCGGCTATGAATAAAATAATGAAAACAGACAGATAAACCTGTCTACCAGTGCGGGTTTGCCATTTCATCAGACCCTCCTTCCCTTTTTAGATTTCATTATATTTACGAAAACCATTCATAAAAGTTTAACGTTTTTTGTAGATTCTTTAATTAATTAGACAGGTGAAATTGTAAAAGGTTTGCATGTTTCTTATGTGAGGTTATGTTTTCTTAAGATATATGACAATATGGTAACATCACTTGACAAAGTCCGTTTTATATGATTTCTTAAGAACGACGCATAAATAGTGTATTCGAATATAATTTATTTTT
>CAZYTI010001279.1:0-1831 GCA_964650065.1 uncultured bacterium | reverse complement strand
CAATGAAGGCAATGCGGATCTTCATGTGAGTGAAGTGAAGTTTGTTGGCGGCAATGCGGATCAGTTCCGGATAGATAGTGGCGGTGGTTCGTTTACTTTAACCCCTGGAGGGAGTCATGAGGTCGTAGTGGGTTTTGTGCCAACAAGTAATGGTTCCAAAGAGACACTCCTGAAGTTTTACAGCGACGATCCGGATGAGAATCCCAAATGGGCCACGTTGTCTGGTAAAGGCCTCGGTGTGGATCCGGATATTGCGTTGAGTCCCGAGTCATTGATCTTTGGACAGGTTGATGTGGGATCGACTGCTTCCCTAACCCTGGTTGTGGCCAACAAGGGAGATTCAGACCTTCATGTGAGTGAAGTGAAGTTTGTGGGTGGGAACACAGATCAGTTCCATATAGATGGTGGCGGCGGATCGTTTGATTTGGTCCCGGGAGCGACTCGAGAGGTCGTTGTGAAATTTATTCCGACCAGCAATGGATATAAGAATACGCATTTAAAATTCTTCAGCAACGACCCGGATGAGAATCCCATCGGGGTAAAATTGTCGGGGATCGGAGAAGGAGGAAATCCTGACATCGCCCTGAATCCTGGTACTACAGATTTTGGTTCAGTCTCAGTCGGATTGAGTGCCTCTCATTCCTTCAGTGTTTCCAATTATGGCGTCACCGATCTTCACGTGACCGAGGTGAAGATCACGGGTGATCATTCGGACGAATTTCATATCGTCAGTGGTGGGGGTGCTTTTATATTACCCCCTAGCTACAGTCGGCAGGTGGTGGTCAGTTTTATGCCCAATTCAAGTGGGATTAAGAGTGTCCAATTGAAAGTTTACAGCAACGATCCGGATGAGAATCCTGTCTGGGCTGAACTGTCAGGAAGTACTCCCGATACTCAATCTCCGTTGTTATCGTATAACTATCCGGTTTCCAATTCACAGAGTGTACCGAAAAATACAAAAATACAGTTCGAGATCAAAGATCCTGGGAACGGTGCCGGGATAAACCTGGGTAGTGTCGATGTGTCTGTGAATGGTGAGGCCATCATCATGAATGGAATCGTTCAAACCGGTCACCATGTAGAGATTTCCTGGTATGGGAAAAAATTGAAGGTTGTATATGAATCCTCCTCCGATTTTGAGGAAGGCAGTGTCGTGACGGTTATCATTCATTGCCTGGATCTCTGTACTCCGCCCAATGTTATGGACAAGACGTATATATTTACCATCTGTGGATCGAAGACCACGGTGACAGCTACAGATACGGTGGATCAGAATGGGGGTGTCGTTACGTGTAATACCACGGAGATAGAAATATCTATACCCAGCGGTGCTCTGTCCGATACGACAGAGATTACGATCGCCGGTGTGGACGAGGTTCCCGAACTCCCGAATAATGTTGAAGGCATCGGTGTAAAATACCACTTCGGTCCAGATGGTCTGCAGTTTAATAATACCGTGACCATCCGTATCCCCTTTACCTGGAAGGATTTGCTTGCTGCCGGCGTGTCTCATCCCATGGATTTGGAGATTTATTATTATCACACCAGCAGCGGCGAATGGGTAAAACTCACCGTGGCGGAAGCAGATGATCATTTTCTGTATGTCCTGGTAGATCAATTTTGTTATCTCAATATAACGAAGTCGAGTGCAACGGGGATGGATGAGGGGCAGAATCAAATTTTACCCAGTTCAATGATTCTCGAACAGAATTATCCGAATCCGTTTAATCCCGAAACCTGGATACCTTATAACCTTGCATATGATGCGAGTATCACAATAACCATATACAATGCTAAAGGACAACGCATTCGCAGTCTGTCTTTAGGGACT
>CAZYTI010001278.1:0-1832 GCA_964650065.1 uncultured bacterium | reverse complement strand
AAAAACCTTAGAAAAAAAGATCAAAGCATGACTGGACAATCATGGCCATAGAAATATCCCAGGAAACGAAGCAACAGTTGATCGAATCCATCAAACAATACTTCGCAGAAAACATGGACGAAGAGGTCGGTGATCTGAAGGCATTACTCCTCCTGGAGTTCTGTTTGAAGGAGATCGGTCCGACGATTTATAATCGGGCAATATCCGACGCCCAGACATTCATGCGCGACAAGGTCGCTGATTTAGATGGATCATGCTTCGAACCGGAATTCCAGTATTGGAAGGGAAAAAACATAAAGTGAACCGTCGTGCCTTTTTGAAATATTCAGGAATAACGGCTGGATTTCTCGTCTCCACACCAATGATGACCCTGTCGACTTGTACGCCATATACTAAAGACAAGCCGAATATTCTTTTGATCGTGGTAGATGATCAGGGGTACGCGGACTTGAGCTGTGCCGGATTGACCGATGACGTCCATACCCCAAATATCGATCGTCTTGCTGAGAGGGGCATCCGCTTCACACAGGCCTATGCCTCTTCCCCCATTTGTAGCCCGTCACGCGGCGGATTGATCACCGGATGTTACCAACAGCGTTGGGGTACATTCTGGTATGGCGGCCCGGGCCTGCACGATCCCAAATTTAAAACCATTGCCGAATTGCTCAAGGAAGATGGATACACCACGGGTTATTTCGGTAAAGTTCATTACGGCTCCCACGATTCTGATATCCAGCACCGCAGTTTTCCTTTGAACCATGGGTTTGACACCTATTTTGGCCATACATCCGCCAGAAAACACTACTTGATCCATGAGGACGAAGAAGAAGTGGAATTTCAGCGCATTAAAAATGAGCACAATAAACGGGGCCAGAGTCTCCGGAAACAGGCACTCTGGGAAAATGATGAAAGAGTGAATGTATCTGCCTTCTCTACCGAATTGTTCGGTACCAGGGCATGTGAGTTCCTGAAAAATCATAAAGACGATCGTTTTTATCTTCAACTTTCCTTCAATGCCGTCCATAACTTCACACATCAACTTCCCGAAAAATACCTCCAGGAAAAGAATCTCCAAGGGTATCATGACTGGGATCCGGCCACTGAAGAATACTACGAATGGTATAAAGTCGGGCGAAAACCCAACAATCCCGAGGGCAGAGCTCACTATCTGGGCCAACTGCACTTCCTCGATCAGGAGATCGGCAGGGTTCTGAATTGCTTGACGGAATACGGTCTCGACAAAAATACATTGATTATCTATATGGCCGACAACGGAGGATCAACTCCCATCTATGCCGATAACTCTCCTTTACGAGGATCAAAATATTTGTTGTATGAAGGGGGAATCCGCGTTCCTCTCATCATCTCATTTCCAACAAATTACAAAGAGGGACAGGTTCTAAATAATGTCGTAAGTGGAATGGACATTCTCCCTACCATTTGTGAAACCATTGGTATTGATCCGCCTCAATACATAGATGGCCAGAGCCTGAATCCATTATTGACTGGAGAGAATAAGAATCTTCATCATGAAACACTGATCTGGGATACGGGTCACGAAACAGCGATACGGCACGGCAAATGGAAGCTTCGGACAGCGATTAGCGACAATCACGCAAAATATGAAATGGTGGATTTGGAACTTGGCGAATTTCTCTATAATCTGGAAACCGATCCCGGGGAAACCACCAATTTGGCGGAAGATTATCCCGACATCTTTCAATCGTTAAAAGCCATACATCAGGATTGGAAGAAATTAAATTATATTTATCATGAGGGGTAGTGTCAAAAGTTTTATGAAAAGCCGACGGAATTCGGTATCGGTATCGGAA
>CAZYTI010001277.1:0-1834 GCA_964650065.1 uncultured bacterium | reverse complement strand
CATCCTGATCTACCAGGCATTGAGTTACGATTGTGTATGCGATTTTATCAATTCCTCGCCGGTCAAAAACATTATTAATTTCTCGCTGGAGAATATACCCGATTCCTCCCTGGCTATGAGCACCACAAATATCAAGGGGCAATGGGTATACCGTACTCCGAGCCGCTTCTACCCTTTGTAAAATTTTCCCCACCTGGGGACCGTTTCCATGGGTTACCACAACCTTGTGGCCCGCTTCGATCAGATCCACAATGTGTTCGGCGGTATTGTGGCAATTATTGATCTGATCAGGAATATCACCCACCTGACCCCGGCGCGAGATCGCATTTCCCCCGAGAGCGACGACTATTTTCATGTTAGCGTCTCAATTATTGGGAACCCCCTTTTTGTTATAGATGTTCAGACAACCTCTAAAAATCTATAACACAGTTAAAAAACAGTAAAATGTTTCCGTTCTTTATTCAACCGAAAATGCCGTTTTGCCTTAAACTCCCAGGATGGCTACAAGAAGGGCCGATCGAATCGAAACACTGTAAGCGATAGCTTTAAACATCAGCTCTCCCGGGCTATTATCAATTCGAAGATCCATTTCACCCTCCCGTCGGGGTAGAGTATGGGTTACATACAGTTTGCGCCCTTTATCAAATGCCTCTTTAATCGTTTCATATCTGAGATAATACGCGTCCATAATCTTCTTGAAGGCATCGGACTCTGCGCCTGCCGGAGTGCTGCAACCCGGCAGATACACCAGATCCATATCCGAAGCTAATTCATTAAACTGCTTGTTATCCAGGTCAAAAACCTCTTCTACGTCGCCGCTGAATTCCTTAATTCTTTCCATAACATGAGCAGGCGTTCTGTAGTCCTTCATGGAAGCCAGATACACCCTGGCACCAAGGCGAGCCAGACCCTGTGCCATGGAATGTCCCGTGCGAGCCTTAATCAGGTCCGGGCTGGCAACACATACCTTCAGCCCCTCTATTTTTCCATAGGTTCGCCACAGAGTATACAGATCGAGCAATGCCTGGGTAGGATGTTCACGATGGCCGAATCCTCCGTTGATCACCGGGCACTCAGCATAAGAGGCTCCTTCTTCAGCTTCATCTGCGTCCGGATGACGAAGCACAATAACATTAGCATACTGAGATACAACTCTCATCATGTCATTGAGACTTTCTTCTTTTGCTGCCGCTGAACTCACCATAGGATTAGCTTCTGACACCACGGTACCACCCAGGCGAAGCATAGCAGTCTCAAAACTCATTCTTGTCCGGGTACTGGGCTGAAAAAAGAGCGTTACCAGGTTGTTTCCTTTAAGGAGATCCACACTAGACCGATTCCAGGGTTCCAGAGAAAGGGCCAGGTTGAATAATCCATAAAGCTGATCATCGGTTAAATCGTTAATTGAAATGAGGCTGTTACCTACAAATCCGATATCATCAACTCTCTTCTTAATTGTCCGAATATTTGTTCCCATTGTCTCTCATTCCCTCCAAATGTTTTAATACCTGTCGTTATAGTCGCGGTTGACATCCTTATTCAGCAAATACCGTCCGTTTGTCCAGCCGGTAGCTGCGTAAGATTGGGGGCAATAGGGATACATGTAGAGATAATCATGTTCCTGCATTTCAAGATAATCCCCATTTAAATAGTAAATCCCTCTCCCTTCAAGCAGGTACAACCCATGTTCCATAATGTGCGTTTCGACAAATCCGAATGTGATGCCCGCTTCGAAGTACAGACGGTTGAAAGCCATATCATAAGCAAGGTTGTTATCGTAAGGAATAAGATTTTGTTCCATGTATGGTTGTGGGGTTCGTAAAAACAATAAGAT
>CAZYTI010001276.1:0-1840 GCA_964650065.1 uncultured bacterium | reverse complement strand
AGACTCCTTTTCTGTGTGTTCGTTTAACCATTCCAATGCCGGCGCTATCTCCTGAAGATATCCAAACTTAGGCTTTAATTCCTGGTGATAATATTCATATTGTCCAAGGCCAATATCCCAGATAACATACATGATAATTGGCACATACAAAACATTTCCAATGCGAATGTTTATAGGCAATAATCGTTGTGTTTTTTGTAGTAATCCTGACGCGACTAATCCGAATTTGCTAAAAAGATTATAGAGGCGTGTTTTCAGTAAAAGTCCCAGTATTACCAATCCCAAACCGATACAAAAACCATAGAGGTGAAATATCCGTAAGAATGATTCAAACGCAGGAGTTAATATACCGTCAGAACTCAGGTAAGAAGCCACAAACGAGGGACTCAGGAATATACTTAGACCTGTCAAACAGATTCCAGCATACAGAATAAAGGGAATTATCGGAAACTTCCGAATAGTCCTCTTTTGAAGAAATTCTGCCATTAACAGGGTAACAGCTAAAATTGTTGATTGGGGATTCACATACGCATCGTAATGCCAGGGTTGAACATTAATACCGGTAATAACATGTTGTTCTAAACAAATAATCCCACTCAATAGTAAGGAAAAGGAAGTTATCCCGACCATTTTATTTAGAGGACCCTTTCGTAAGTAATAAATAATTCCCGCACAAATTAGCAGGGTCAGGAGAAGTTGATGTCTGAGATGAGCATTGATAAAAGAAGAGTAGATAAGCGGAGTCCTATCTTTATCCATATAAGCCATTTGCTCCAACCCTTCATGGGAAAAGCTGAACACTGCATACCAGAACGGAAACGCGCAAATAAGAATACCCCCTAAAAGGAAAATGGATTTACGGAAATAAATCCGCTCTTTCAACAAAAAAAACACACTCGTGTTTATCGCGAGGAACACATATAAATAGCTGGAAAAAAAGACATATGAGTAAGAAGTTGTAATTCCGAATAGCGAAGCAAGGAGAAAAAATCTGTTTTTTGATGTCACGATTCCTTTAGAAAAGAATAACAAAGACGCTAACAGGAACGTATAGGTTAATTGGGGATTAATCGTTCCTGAAAAACAATAGTAACAATGCGCGTCAGCGAGAATCGGAGGGCTGAATCCTTCTTGAAGAAAGTCAAACCCCATATACAAAAGAACATCAATCCGGGAGAGATGGGGGAAAAGAGCTAGAAGGAAAGCTCCTAAAATAGAAGCTTTTCTCGCCGGGCTGATGGTATAAAGGAACCAATATGCCAGGAGAAAAATGAGCGCTGGCAGCGTAAAATCCATGAGCACTGCCAGATGTTGGACTTTGATGTAGAAGAATTTCCCAACGGAAGCCGCCAAATAGAGAGGAAATATCGGCCATGGCGACCGTTCGGTATTTTTGTGTTCGGCCAGGTAGGCATTTGAAAGCAAATAATTCCCTTCGGAGACTTCTTTGATTTGGGCAATGTAGTGATCGACATCCCAGGCTTCGAAGGAGGTAAAAAATATTGTATTTTGATAATTCCAATCACGTTCACTAAGCCACAAAAGATGTTTAAAACCGTACAGAAAACTAACGATCAAAGCTAAGACAATTATAAACAGGTTAAACAGGAGTTTTTCCCTTCTATAAAATAGTTTCTTGTTAATTATCGTCAAAATCCTTTATACCAATATACCAAAATTTTAACTGAGATAATGTTCACGCCACATTTCAAATACTAACAGCGTCCAGAGTTGTTTCCGATTATTTTGTTTATGTGAGAAGTGTCCGTCCAGTAATCTTTGAATATACGGGTAATGAAAGATTCCCGCTTTTTTAATTCGTTCTTCGTTCAGATAGCTG
>CAZYTI010001275.1:0-1843 GCA_964650065.1 uncultured bacterium | reverse complement strand
CAGCCAGTGGTGCTTTTTCACGAAATTCGAAAGTGGTCTCTGTTCCTTCACTCGCATGGTTTACCAGAAAACCACCGCCTCCGATATTCCCGGCACCGGGCAAAGTCACGGCCAATGCAAAAGCAGTAGCCACTGCTGCATCGATGGCATTTCCACCCTTTTTTAATATCTCGACACCCACTTCGGAAGCGATGGGATCGGAACTCACGACGAGGCCGTTCTCCGCCCTAACTGGATGGAATGATTGGGCGAAAATGAATGAACAATCGAGGGTGAAAATGACCAGAAGTGATGTCATGGTTACAATGAAACCTTTTTTTCGAAATCGCATATTTACTCCTCCAGTCTTTCGTCTTCAGGTTATAGAGTATTTAATCTAACACAGTATCTGTCTCTCATAATACTTCATAATTCTAGAACCGAACAATCTTGTATAAAATCCAATTTACTTTTATTCCTGAAAAATCCCATAACCAAATAATAAATAGCAAACAGTTCCAAAGAAAATGGAAGATAACCCAGATACCCCAAAATCGGCATTTCAAAAATATGGAAAAAATCGACGAATGGTACGCTATAAATCCATTTGGGGTAGGAATAAAAATTCCACATTTCCCAGAAAAAGGCACAAATCAGACATCCGATCCACAAGGATAGAATCGGTCGCCAATTTCCCTCAGCCGTAAATCTCAATAAAGATCGATTTCCCAACCAGCAATTGATCGGTTCCAGAATGAAGTAGACGGAAAGCCATAAAAACGGAAAAAAATAATCCGGCCAGATCAATAGAAGTCCCAGCATCAACCATCCGCTGGAAAAAATAATAATCTTATGGGTTTGTGTCGCCCCGATTACAGGACCATGGCGGTTCTTTTTAAGCCAGATAAATGAATTCACCCATTCGGCCGTGATAAATACAGCCGGAATCACTGTAGAAAAACTCAGTGATGCAAGCACGGCGTATTGAAAATCTGTGAAATATTCGCGCCCCAAATAAAGCCAGTTCTGAGTTCGCAAATTGAGGAGTTCAAACAGCCACCATGTGGGCATCGAGATAAAAAACATGGTGACAAACTGAGTGCGACATCGTGATAATGGGGAGGAACCCTTACGCAAGAACACCAAACCATCCATTGTGAGACAATATCCCAACCACAATGGAAAGAAGAGCACATGGGTTCGTAGACCGATGAGGGACCAATTGAGTATCCAGAAGATGGATACCAATCCGAGGCCAATCCATCCCTGCATGGGCCATTTCCGAACTATTTTGTTACGTTCCACAATGAAAAACCTGATTTTTTTGAAAATGAATAAATCAGCAAAATGTAGAATACGAGAAATTAAAACAAAATGCAATAAGAAATTGAATCCTAATTTACAAAAAATCCTTGAGATAAACTTTATAAATGTTTAGTTTATATTTTATAGAAATACTTCATCCCATCAATCAGGAAGAATAAATCTTATCCATTGGAATAAATGGTTAAAACTGCCAAAACAGAAAGGATGAATGGATATGAAATTCGATGTCCAATAGTCGATATCCGAAATTTAATCCGGAGCCAATTATGCTTAATTCCCTGCAAAACTGGAACCCGCCTGATCACTGGATGAAAATCACTTCGTTTGATATCCATACAGGAGGGGAACCCCTTCGTATCATTACGAGTGGACTTCCACCCCTTTTGGGAGACACGATTCTGACCAGGCGTTCCTATATGAGAGAGCACCTGGACCACCTGCGTACAGCTCTCATGTGGGTACCCCGGGGACATGGAGATATGTACGGATGTATGTTTACTGATCCCGTCGCCCCTGTGGCCGATCTGGGTGTTATTTT
>CAZYTI010001274.1:0-1845 GCA_964650065.1 uncultured bacterium | reverse complement strand
ACCGCTTTAGTGCAAGATGGCTGTTCGAAGGGATGGGTTCTTCGGCGGGATCCCCGATCGATACAGCCCGAAACAACTGTTTTGCCGACCCCATCTGCTCTAAAACCGGATTTAGGGTCTCTGCCATTTGTCTGACATGCCCTATTATCTCATCCCTGTCTATTTCGGCAAAAGAACCTTCCGGCGTTTGGCTCTTTCGGCGACATGCGTCATAGACGAGATGGTAAAACGCTTCGGGATCGGATTCACCGGTATCCGCTTCTATCTTGGAAAAGTATGCGTCTATCCAGAGTTTTATCGGATCCATTTTCAGGCGGTAATCCAATGGGAATTTTGAGAAAAATGGTTCATCTTCACGTAAAACAACGTCTTCGATGGTTTCTTCTTCATCATAAAGGCCGAGATGCCGTTGAAGCTTCTGTCGGACAGG
The DNA here is from genome assembly GCA_964650065.1 of uncultured bacterium. GTDB lineage: Bacteria > Zhuqueibacterota > QNDG01 > QNDG01 > DSAB01 > CAZYTI01. The sequence continues at coordinate 1,415 of CAZYTI010001274.1, read as the reverse complement.
ATGCCCCAGGAATTTTTTCAATTGTCTCGATGTGATCTTCCCAATCTGTCCGTCCTCAGCATCAGTTGCAGTGGCATCGAACAACAGATCCTGGTTAAACCGCGCAACCCTTTTTAAATCATCCGTCGACGCCTGTTGTTTGAATGTTTCCCACAATCGATGGATCCGGTAGTATGCTACGCGGTCTGTCAATGAATAATTTACCAACACATCGCTCCAGGTATTTATCGCTTCAGTATCCAGGAAACAATTGCTGCTGCCGGCAAGCGGCATCTCGAAAACCCGAAACGGCTGTTCGTCTGATAATATCTCCGACTCGACGTATCTTTTCAGCTGGTTTATCACACTGCATGGTTGCTGGAGTCGATCTTTTTGAAGGTCCCTTGCGATGTAACTGATGTACAGTTTCTTCCGCACCGACAGCAGCATTTCAAGAAACAGGTAACAGTTGCGTTCAGGAAGGTTGATATCCCCGATCCGCCGCCTTAACAACCTCAGGTCCAGAGACGAAAGGTCAGTTTTTCCGGGGAAATTTCCTTCTTCCATCCCCAGGACATAAACGATATTAAACGGAATAGGACGCATGGGCTGGAGCGCGGAAATGGTCACACCGTAGGTCAAATAATTGCCGTGCCCCCCGGAGATGGATCCGAGGTTGGCGCGTATGAATTCCCTGACCAAATCAACATTGAGGGCTGACAACGAAGCATTCTCTTGCAGGCGGTCATAGAGCGCAAAGTTATCGAAAGCTTTAAGCAGTGCCTGTCGGATGACCGCTTCACCTTTTAAATCTTCCGGGATTTCAATGAGCTGATCGCATGTCTGAAAAAAACGCTGTTTCCACTGTTCACCACTTATACCCCTGATATTCAAACTGCCCACGGCATAGTGGAGGGCCTCTATGACCATGCAAAATTTTTCTACAAGATCCACGTCACCGGTCTTTACATCACTGAATGGGACACGTTCCTGATAATGTGTAAAACCCGCCGGGTCGGTGACATTCGGCGCTGCCATAATTCTTGACAATCGAAGCCTTTCGAGCCCCTGCTTCCAAGTAAAATTGTCACTTGCCGGGTATCCCCGATTCAGCTTCGATTCCCGGTCGAATGTGTGGAAAATGTTTAACTCGCTGGTCCAGTTCACCCATGCTTGCACGTCATCAGGACCTATCTTCCAGCGGCTCATGAAACAGGGGTTCAAAATCAGGTCGAAGACCTCATTTCTGGAAAATCGCCCGGTGGCCAATTTTAGAATGGCCAATACGGCTTTCCCATATATACTCTCGATTTCAGCTTGGGAATCCACCAGATTGTAAGTAAGTTGTCTGGGGTGGCGGTTGAAAACGGAATCAAACACTGGTTTGTAAGCTGAAATATCCGGTACCAAAATGGCAATATCGGTGAGTTGCAGCG
>CAZYTI010001273.1:911-1850 GCA_964650065.1 uncultured bacterium | reverse complement strand
ATTGATTTTGGTCATACTCTTACTTATTATCCAACCGGCTTTGATCAAGAGCCTTTTCATTCAACCGGAACCGGTGGATGTGGCTTTCCACAGCGATGTCCGTCTTGCCTCCCGATTTGGCCAGATGCGCTCGTACCGGGATGTACGATACACCGATTTTGTCGGGTCCGATTCCTGTATGCTGTGCCACATCGAACAGTATTCCCTGTGGAGAAATTCCACCCATGGCAGGGCCGGGGGTGATCCCGGAAACGTCAAAGTCGTGGCCCGTTTCGATGACCAGCCCCTTCAATTTAAAGATGCCACGGTCATTCCATCGATTACGGAAGATGAAGAGTACATTTTCATCGTCAGAGAACCGGGCAAACCGGAACTCATCGTCAGGGTGGATGGCATCGTGGGGGGAGGTCACATGGAGGGGGGCGGAACCCAGTGCTTTTTCGCCAGGGCCCCTGACGGCACCCTGCGTTTCGTGCCCTTCGATTACAACCGGACCGACGATGTCTGGTTCGTCCAACTCAGCGATGACCGCTGGGTACCCATCACCGAAGACATATCCATCAATAACCTGGCGAACTGGCCGCCCCATCGGATATTGGGAACTCAGGATAAGTTTTCCAATTGCCAGAATTGTCACGGCAGTCAGATCCTCGTGGAATATGACACCAAGGAAGGCAAGTACATCACCCGCTATACCACTCTGGAGATCAATTGTGAATCCTGTCATGGACCGGGAAGGACACACATCGATCTCATGCGAACGGCAGATTTGGACACCCTGATAGATATCGGGATCATCCATCTCACTACCGTGACCAAAGACGAATCCCTGAACAAATGTTTCGAATGTCATGCGGAAAAAGCGGCACTCACCAACGAGTATCTGTCGGGAATGCCTCTGGAATCCCATTTTGCCCTTAAATTTCCCCTGCTGGCCAG
>CAZYTI010001273.1:0-901 GCA_964650065.1 uncultured bacterium | reverse complement strand
CCGATGGTCGTGTCAGGACCTTCGCCTATCAGCAGAACCATCTGTTCAGTGATTGTTACATTAACGGATCCATGACCTGTGTAGATTGTCATGATCCCCATTCTCAGGAATACCGGGATGTATATTTTAACACCTTGCGCGGAAAATTCGACGATGGACAATGTACGGATTGCCATCCCATAAAGGCCTATCGTCCGGAAGATCATTCCTACCATATGAGCGATTCACCGGGTAATGTCTGCTGCTGGTGTCACATGCCCTTTCTTCAACATCCCAATTTAGGACCCGCGGTGCGATTTGCCCGATCCGACCACATCATCCCCATTCCCAGACCCGAATTCGACGCCCAACAGGGCATTGAGAACGCCTGCCAGCAATGTCACAGAGATGAATCACTGTCCTGGCAACAACAGAAAAGCGATGAATGGTATAGATCCATCAAGCCCCACAACCAACTCATAACCAACAACATCTCAGCAAAAAACATCACGGACATCGAAACTGCAGCCGATCTATTATTAAATCCAGACGTTCATTTTCCCATGGCCCAGGTGAACGGCCTCTTCGATTTCATCAAGCGATTTTTAAAACCCAACATGACGTCCTTAAATCTTGAAATCATAGAGAAATTGAAGCAACTGGCAGATAAATCCGATCTGGATGTCAAAGCATTGGCCCTCGTGGCACTACATCTTTCCCTGGCCCAAAGGGAGGATATTCATGAATTTCTCATGGAACAGTTGCAGGCCTCCGATGATCAGGAGAAATCACTGAGGAACCGATGGACATTTGCCATGGATTATGTGGGCACCCTGTTTACATACAACAGCGACTATGCCAATGCCATTCTGACCCATAAAAAAGCACTGGAAATCAAACCTGAAGATGCTTATACACTCTT
>CAZYTI010001272.1:0-1850 GCA_964650065.1 uncultured bacterium | reverse complement strand
AGGATATTACGGGCTGGGATGGACAACTCATCCTGCTGTAATCTCATCAAATCGGCAATTGTGAATTTCTGACCCGATTCCAGGATTTCTTTTATTCTGTTCACACGAAATGGTTCGGCCCAGGAATATCCCAATCGGAAGGGATATCCATACGGGATATTATTCTCATTGGCCGTTGCAATGTAACCATCAGGCGGATTAAAAACATGGGGGAGATTCTCGATGGGAACAAACCCATCCCATTCATATTGTCCGTCTCCGGGTACCGGCAAGAGACCAAACCAGTTTTCCCGAATCGGTGCAATACCCACTGCCTGCCATCCAATATTTCCATACCGGTCTGCCCAGACCATGTTTTCTGACGGTGTTCTTGAATAATGACACGCATCCCTGAATTCCTCCCAAGACCTGGCCTGGTCCATGCGAAGACTGGCCAAGTAGGGTGCTGATCCGATCTCTAACCATGCAGCCCTGACAGCATAGGCCTTTCTATTCCCGACATCCTCGAAAACCACCGGACCGTGACGGGTATACTTCAGTTCTACGCCAATCGGTTTCTTGCCTTTAATGGGAATGTTTTCTTTAATAATGGTCATGTATTCCCATTTACCCTGATATCTGTAGGCATCAGGATCTGTCGGATTCGTATCATATACATATAGATCCTCCTGATCGATACTGAAAATAGTCAGCCCCCAGGCACCATGTTCGTTATGTCCTATCGATAACCCGGGAAGGGCAGGCTCGCCGCCACCGATGACATTCCATCCGGGAGCTGATAAATGTACAAAATAACGCAGCGATGGTATCTGTTGTGTCCGATGGGGATCGTTCGCCATGATCGGGTATCTCGAAAATGTCTTATCACCGCTCACGACCCAATTGTTACTCCCCTGCTCTTCGTCCGTATCACTCTCCGGCAATGCACCAGAATGACTCCCGGATTTATTGCGCATGGCAGGATCTACAATATCTTCAGGATGAAATCCAGGGCTCAATCGGCGTGACCGGTATAGATCCAATACATCATCGGGGATGAGTGAAACATCGCTTTCCTCAACCAAGTTGAGCTGAGGATCATCCGGCTGAAAATCCGAAAATTCTTTGACTGCATCCGCTCCCAGTAAAGCCACGCGACGTGCCAGGGATACCTCCCGTGTGACATTGCGATAGAGCCCATTATGCCGGGAAACAACGACTTCCGGGGTCCAGTGTTCGGGTTTTATTCCCAGCAGTTGAAATTCCATGGGTAGTAGATCGGACTTTTCTCTTGTCAGATCGATATAAGCATTGATACCCTTGATAAAAGAAGTGATGATTTCTGGCCCTGCAGCATGATAATGAGCCATTTCCGCCTGCATATCTCCACGATATTTGAACAATCTTGCCCCAATATCGCTCTCAAGGACCCTTTCACCCAATATTTCTGCCATGGTTCCTGTAGCCTGTCGCCGCCATATCTCCAATTGAAACAACCTGTCCCGGGCCACATTGAAGCCCTGGGCAAAGAACAGGTCCTTCTGATTCTGTGCATAAATGTGTGAAATTCCCCAAATATCTTTGATGATTTCCACGGATTGGGATAATCCATCCATATGAATTTCTTGCTTGGGTGTTTGTGCTCTATCTTCAACGGTAGGCACCAAGCCCCCTAAGATGATAACCAACAAATATGTCTTAGAGTGAAACAATTTCATGGACATCCTCCAGATCATATTTATTAAAAGTAACCGGTGCATCATATAGAGCGATACATACTTTACGCTTTACGCTTTACGCTCTACGCTTTACGCTCTACGCTTTACGCTTTACGCTTTACGCTCTACGCTTTACGCTTTACGCTCTACGCT
>CAZYTI010001271.1:0-1854 GCA_964650065.1 uncultured bacterium | reverse complement strand
ATTTTGGGGATGTCTCCCAGAGTGGCCTTTCCCATCATGATGTCTTCTTCGGCATTCACCCTGCCGCCTGCTTCTATGAAATACATCAAAACCGGCGCTTATAACAGAAAAGCATCCCTGGCCATTTCAATAGCTGGAATCGTGGGTGTTTTTATTGCTGCATTCATTGTGAAGTCGTTGCCTGTCAATATACTCATCTGGTTTGTCATAACCGCTATTTTATACGCTGCCGTGACCCTATTGATGGCTTCGAGAAAAAAATGATCCTCAGGACGCCCTCATCCACATGTTATATCATCGTTCTTATTATTATTTCCATTGTTCTCTGTGATATTTTCTAATGAATAGACTCACCTAAAATCCTATGGCTGCCCCATCAGGATCGCGTGGATCTGCGGCCCCCCAGAATACATTATTTTTTTGATCAATATGAATCCCCATCATGTCATGTAAACCCGACACGAGACGAATACGGTGCCCCATCATTTCATACAACCGCTGAGAATCCACAGTGGTTGCCCTTTTTTCAATGAGGGTTTCATCCGGCAGCCATTGATGGTGTATTCTTCCGACAGCAATGGATTCTGCGATATTCATCTCGTGATCAATGAAATTCAGGATGACCTGCAAAACACCATTGATGATGGTTCGACCGCCTGGTGTACCGATAACCAGAACGGGTTTGCCATCCTTGGCAACGATTGTGGGAGTCATACTGGATAACATGCGTTTCTCAGGAGCGACCATATTTGCACCTGTACCAATCATACCCTTCTCATCCGTATGACCCGGACTAGGATTGAAATCTCCCATTTCGTTATTCAACAAAAAGCCGGCACCTTCGACAACAATCTTGGATCCAAACCAGGCCTCAATAGTATATGTGAAAGAAACACCATTCCCCTTTCCATCCACGACTGAAAAGTGGGTGGTTTGTTCACTCTCATGAGCCACTTCAATATCCCCAGGTTCACTTTTCGAGGCCTGGTATAACTGAATTTTTTGACGAATTTGTTCGCCACGGCTTTTGGAAATTAACATATCAATTGGCATCTCCGGATTGAATTCTGGATCTCCGAGATATCTTGCCCGATCGGCATAGGCATGGCGCATGCTCTCAGTAAGTACATGGAGGTAAAGGGCAGAGTTATGGCCCATCTCATGTAGATTAAAACCCTCCAGGATATTGAGCATTTCCACCAGAACCACTCCCCCACTACTGGGTGTTGGCATGCTAAATATATCGTAACCCCGATAGGAACCACAAACAGGCTTTCTCTCTATCGCCCGGTAAATATCCAGATCCTCCTGGGTGATGATACCACCGCTTTCTCTCATGAACTTCACAATCTACTCGGCGGTCTTACCCTTATAGAAACCATCCTTCCCGTTCTTCTGAATGCGTTTCAACGTAGCTGCAAGATCATATTGTTTCCATATCTCACCCGGTTCATAAACAATACCATCCCTTTTAAGAAATACACTCGCCGAAGAAGGATACTTCGCAAACTGTTTTTTATTGGATTCTATGCTCCGATGCAGGGAGCGGTTGACTGGAAAACCCTCTTGGGCCAACCGGATTGCAGGATCGAGAATTTCTGTCCATGATAATTTTCCCAACCGCTCATGTGCTAAAACAAGTCCGGCAATAGTACCAGGTACACCGACCGAGAGAAGACCTTGTTGGTTTGATTTATTTCGTATTTCCCCTTTCTCATCCAAAAACATCGTCTCCGAAGCAGCCAGGGGTGCTTTTTCACGAAAATCGAAAGTGGTCACTGTTCCATCACTCCCATGGTATACCAGAAAACCACCGCCTCCGATATTCCCGGCACCGGGCAAAGTCACGGCCAA
>CAZYTI010001270.1:0-1854 GCA_964650065.1 uncultured bacterium | reverse complement strand
GCGGGAGGGAGAAGGCCCCGGCAGCCATATCTCGAAAAGTCATCGCCGGAGAACTCTATGGAGAGAATGAGATCGTGATCTGGGGCGACGGCGAGCAGACCCGCAGTTTCATGTACATCGATGATGGTATCAAGGGAATTATCGATATCATGTACAGTGATATCGAGGAACCCATCAACCTGGGCAGCGCCGAGATGGTTACCATCAATGGACTGGTGGACATTGTGGAGGAGATCGCCGGGTACAAGCTCAAGCGGATCTATGATCCGGATGCGCCCAAGGGTGTTCGCGGCCGGAACTCGGACAATGCACTGATTCAGGCGTATTTGGGCTGGGACCCCGGCACGCCGCTTCGTGAGGGCATGAAAAGAACGTACGACTGGATCAAGGAGCAGATGATAAAAGCCCAGGAAGGCAGAGGCTCTAAAATTTTTACCACTTAGATCGATAGATGAGGCATGCACTTATTATGGATAAGAAAGTTTTGGTGAGTGCCTGCTTTGACCTGCTGCGGGTTTTTTTGTCATTTAAATAAATGTTTCTGGTAAAAGAATCGGACAGTTCCTTCCGGTATTGAATCATTTTCCAGCATGCCATTTAGAAATTTGAAACATTAGGTCGAAAGATTCGTTTATATATATGATCGAAGAATTCGATAATATACGAAAGGTGATAAAATGGGTCTGCTCACATTAAGAGAAGAGATCATCCTGTGTGCGTTGGTGACCCTGGGGGGAGAATCCCGGGGCGCTCCAATCCGGAAGATGGTGATCGAATTGACCAAAAAAGAAATCGTCTATGGCACCCTTTACAATCTATTGGAGAATCTCATTCGAAAGGGATACGTAACGTCTCAAAAGAGCGAACCGACACCCGTGCAGGGAGGGAGGAGCAAAACCATATACACGATCACGAAATCCGGCAGGCTTGCCCTTCGGGAAACCATGGTTCTGCATGAGCATATACGGAAACTTTTACCGGAATTGAAGTTTGGTGCATGATCAATGACTCCCCAAAGCCCACAAAAAATTCTGTTCCTCATACGATTTATCCTAAAAAGAATGTCCGTGTACAATGAGCGGCATTCCATCCTCGATGATTTCGAAGAAACTTTTCATGAAATCCATGAAGCTGAAGGCGCCTTAAACGCAACCTGTTGGTGCTGGATGAGTTCTTTTAAAACTTCCGCCGGTTATTTAAAATTGTCATTTATTTGGAGTATTGCCATGTTCAGGAATTATCTCAAAATTGCCTTCAGGAATTTTTTCAGGCACAAGTTGTTTTCCTTTATCAATGTATTCGGACTGGCCCTGGGTCTTTCTATTTGTATGATCATCGGTCTCTGGGTTCAGCGGGAAATCAGTTATGACCGCTTTCATAAAAATGCCGACCGGATCTATCGTATCGAAAGGGAACTGTTTCGAGACAATCTCTACAGCCGGTGGCCCATCACCTCGGCGCTGTATAAAGACGCCCTGGTCGACGACTTTCCTGAAATCGAAAGTTCGGTCCGTTTCTGGAGAAGGGAGTTCTCCATCAGAGACCACAAGGATTTAGTACACAGACAGAGCCTCTGGGCCGTGGACAATGCCATTTTCGATATTTTTGATTTCGACCTGGAGGAAGGGGACCCGGCGACTGCGTTGCTGGAACCGATGACCGTGGTTTTGACCCGCGAAAATGTGACGAAATATTTCGGGACCGGGGAGGCCATGGGTAAATCCCTCATCTTTGAGTGGGAGGGAGAACCCATGGACTTCAAGGTAACGGGTATCCTGAAAGAGGTCCCCGAGACTTCCCATGTGCAATTTGACATGTTGATGTCCATGGCGACCTATCCGGAAACGCGTTTTC
>CAZYTI010001269.1:0-1855 GCA_964650065.1 uncultured bacterium | reverse complement strand
GCCTTCCATCTTGATATCCACCAGGAGGATGTTGAACCGGGTGGCCTTCAGTTTTTCCAGGGCCTCTTCTCCGCTGGCAGCCGTCTCTACATAATGGCCATCCCGTTCAAGCCATCCCAAAAGTGACTCCCGCATGATCAGTTCATCATCAACAATAAGAATTTTTGTTCTACCCATTGGCATCTCCATGTTGGTCGGTCGTTGTGGATGACGGTCCCAGGGGAAGTTCGACCGTAAACGTTGTTCCCTTTTCGACAGTTGATTCCACACTGATCGAGCCCCCGTGTTCTCGAATGATCCCGTACGCAACGGAAAGACCGAGTCCCACCCCTTTGCCCTTCTTTTTGGTGGTATAAAACGGTTCAAAAAGTTTGGGGAGATTTTCTTGGGGTATTCCGACGCCCGTGTCGGTGAATTTGATAAAAATCTTATCGCCCCCTCGCGGATACCGCGTTTCGATTTTCAGCACCCCGCCTCCTGTGGTTTCCATAGCCTCGGCGGCATTGGAAACAATATTCATGAAAACCTGCTGAAGCTGGTCTTCAGATCCCACGATATCAGGGACGTTCGGAAAAAGATATTTTTCAATTTTTACCTGATTGATTTTAAGAAGATTTGAATTTAAAAACAAAGTCTGTTCGATAAGCCGGTTGAGGTCCAGACGATTCAGCTCTATTTGGGATTGCCGGGAAAAAGCGAGCAGGTTCGAGACAATTCGGCTGGTTCGCCTGGTTTCTGTCTCCATGAGGTTCAGGTATCTGCTGATTTGTTCAATTTCGGTTCCATTGAGGGCGCCTTCCTCGAAAATCCGTTTGATTAAAATGATCAAATTCAATATTCCTGCAATGGGGTTGTTGATTTCGTGAACAACCGAGGCGGAAAGCTTCCCCAGAGAAGCCATCTTGTCTTTGTGAAGAAGCTTGGCGTGGGTTTCCTGCAGCTGCTCGGTCCGCTCCTCTACCATTTGTTCGAGCCGCCGGGTTATCTCCTCTTCTTCCTTTAACCGTTTTGTGATGTCACGGCTGATTTCTATAAACTTGGATATCTTTCCGTCCTTTTCCCAGATGGGATAGAGGTTGACCTCAAAATAGTTCGATTCACCAGCGGAACCCACGCGGGTCATAACCTGCCGGGTCTGCCTTTTGTTGCGGATGACCTCATTGAGCGGGCAGACAAAGTCTCCAGGGTTACACTTGTGATTTTGGTTTTGAAAAACCTCATGGCATTTCCGGCCAATCACGTCATCACGCGAACAACCCATCTGGTTCAGAAAGGCTTCATTGACCTCGGCAATTTTCATGTCCGGCGTGATGACTGAGATGAATTCCTGAATGCCGTTTAGGATGGTTTCCATTTCTTTGGTCCGTTCCCTCAGCTTCCGTTCTTCCTGGCCGATGGCATTCCAGAAAACTTCAAATACGTGATGGGAGAGGATGCGGATATGGAAAGGCCTGGTTTCGAGGATGTCTTTTAAAATATCCTGCTGGGGTGTCAGAATGATGATCAAGTGAATGCTGTAACGGGGATCGTAGAGTTCGTGATAGTCACGAAAGGTTAACAGACCCCGTTCCCGAGCGATCACCATTCCCGGCGATTCAGGGTCTGGGTCCGCCACGGCCAGAATGGGCGCATTCACCTCCTCTTGCTGATAGTCGAAGGTGGTTTTTTCAAGGACTTCTTCGCACAATCCTCCCCCGCCCACAAGCGCAATGTTGATGACTGAAGGCTTTTCATCTATCATGGTATAAGTCCTGTTTGATATATAGCGAAACTTCGCGATGCTGGGTGCTCGATGCCAGGAGTGAATACGTTCGTTCGTCTTGCCTTACCACCGTGTGTTGGAGGTTGGAGGAGC
>CAZYTI010001268.1:1362-1860 GCA_964650065.1 uncultured bacterium | reverse complement strand
CGTATTTATAAAGTAAAATATCTATTTAAGTCTTAAGGAAACGGCATTGAGCCTAATCTTGCTATATCCCTGCACACAGTTAACTGAGCCCGGTTGGAGAGCAATATGCCTTTGGGTAAACCCGTTGTGCCGGATGAATATATCAGTAAAAATGGGTCTTCTATTTTTTGAGGAACCAGAGTTTCAGTATCGGGATATGTTTTCATTATTTCAGCTAAAGTAGTGTCCGTCAATGTCGACTCAGATTTTCCATTGTTTGATACTTCTACTATCATTGGTTTATGAACGGCGGCTTCAAATCCTCTGCTGAATTCAGGTAAAAAATCGTTGCTCACAAACACTATTTTAGGTTTTGAATCATCCAGCACATGGGCTATTTCAGGACCTTTTAATGCAAAATTAATCAAACCTGCAACACATCCGAGTTTCTGAGTACCGAACATGACATCATATATCTCAGGTGAATTCATGATCATCAGAGATACAACATCGCCTTTT
>CAZYTI010001268.1:0-1352 GCA_964650065.1 uncultured bacterium | reverse complement strand
TTAAAAAGTTGGCAGTTCGATTGGCTCTGCTGTTGGTTTCTGAATAAGTACGTTTTTGATCATAAAATCGGACATGAATGCGATCTGGTATTTCTTTGGCTCGTGTAGCAATCATCTCAGCAACACTTTCAAATTCGGTCTCAAGGGAATCCAGAAAATCGCATGAATTAATTTGTTTCATTTCCATTCGTCCAAAATGTTTATGTGGCATAATTGTATCACCTTGATTATATATAACGTACAATATGATAGAGTTTTTATTCGGACACTTGAGTTGAATAACTTCTCATAAACAAATAGAATCTTAGACAGAAATTGGTGGTATTTTATCAGCCCATGGCTTTGCTTTCTCTAATTGTGCCGCCAGTCTGAAAAGAGTGGCTTCATCACCGAATCGTCCGACAAACATGGATCCAATGGGCAAACCGGTGCTGTACCAGAACAATGGAACAGACATGGCCGGCTGTCCGGTTACATTAAAAAAGGGAGTGAAGGCGCAGAAGGCGCTGATGGTGTCCCATACCGCCATAGGATCTTCCGGCGGTGCATCGAATGTGCCGATGTTTACCGGCGGCTGCGCCAATACAGGCGACAGGAGTACATCAAAATCTTTGAAATGACGAGCCATCTGCCTGGAATATCCCTGTAATGCCGTTATGGTGTTGATGTATTCAGAAGCACGAAAATCTTTTCCTCTTTCATAAATGGCCCAGGTCAGTGGCTCATACTGATCCCTACTCGGAGGCATACCACTCATCATAGCGATGCTGTTAATCGTAGACGCGCAGCCTGAAAACCATAATACACTGAATGAATCGATCAGCTGTTCCGGATTCATGATCATAGGCGAGTCCCATTCATATACATAATGTCCCAAGTTTTCGCAGAGTTTGGCGGTTTCCTCAACAGCGGCCACGCAATCCGGGTGGGTTTCAGTTCCGGTTGGGGATGCCGTAAAAAATGCGATGCGCAGTTTTCCCGGGTCAATGTTAATTTCTTCCTGGTAAGGTCTTTCCTGGGGTGGAGCCCAGTACGGATCACCCACCTCGGGACCGCAGGTCGCATCCAGCAGTGCGGCACTGTCACGTACCGACCGGGTTGCCGCGTGCTCTGCGACGATACCGCCCCACATATCCCCGAAATCCGGTCCCAGCGGGTTCCTTGCGCGGGTGGGCTTTAATCCGAATACCCCGCAGCAGGACGCTGGAACACGGATGGATCCGCCACCGTCATTGGCATGGGCCATCGGAACAATTCCTGCGGCCACTGCAGCAGACGAGCCTCCGCTGGAGCCACCGGTGGTATGATCAGTATTCCAAGGATTAAGTGATGGCCCAAAGAGTAAAGGTTCG
>CAZYTI010001267.1:0-1861 GCA_964650065.1 uncultured bacterium | reverse complement strand
CAGAACCGGAGAAGGCACTTCCGGAAGTTATCCTTGAACTGGTACCTATCGGTGTCAAGGGAATGCTAATCGCAGCAATCATCGCGGCAGCGATGTCCACCGTTGATGGGTTTCTGAATTCTTCAGCAGCCTATTTCGTCAACGATATTTATAAACAATATATGAAACCCAGGTCAACTCCGAAGCATCTCGTTAAAATTAGTTACATGACAACAGCCGCCATTCTGGTCATTGGCATTGTCGTTGGTTGGCAGGTGAAAACCATCGATTCAATTTGGGGATGGATTATCATGGGACTCCTCACCGGCACATTACCTCCCAACATCGCAAAATGGTTTTGGTGGCGTTTCAATGGTGCCGGTTTCGCAACGGGCATGGGTGCTGGGATTGTTGCTGCGATCATTCACAAAATGGCGCTCACCAATGCACCGCCATTTGCAACCTTCGGATTTGTCATGGTTTGTTCGACGGTGGGTACCATAATGGGTACCTTTTTGGGTAAACCCACGGACATGGATACGCTTTTAAAGTTTTACCAACGAATCAGGCCTTTTGGATTTTGGAAACCCGTGCGGGAATTATGTGAGCCGGAATTTGTAGTCGGTGTAAAAAAAGAAAACACGCATGACCTTCGTCTTTTGATACCCGCCTGTGTATGGCAAGTCACTTTATTCTGGATGATGACCGCCCTGGTGGCTCAGAAGTGGATATCATTCGTTGGGTCATTCATCATTGTGGCAATGTTATCGCTAATTCTTTATAAATACTGGTATAAAAATTTAAATAACGAAGAAATGGGGCATGTTTAATGCAAATAGAGAAAATTGATACAAATTGGTGTGTGGCAGAAGAAGATTTTGATATTAAAACGAATCTACATTGGGAATCCATCTTTGCCTTGGGAACCGGCTACATGACCACGCGTGCCAGTATCGACGAAGGTTTTGAAGATGATGGGCAATCTGTAGAATACGACCGTCTGCCTGCAAATGTATCCCTCGAAGAAATTCCCCCAGCGAAGAGCAAGTGGGGTACCTATATGCCGGTGTTACAGGCGAAACATCCCTTTTGGAGAATGGGAATCGTCAATCTACCTTACTATCTGGGATTAAGCGTTATTGCGGATGGTGAGAAGTTGGATCTTGAAAAGTCGCATATTACGAATTATCGTCGATGGCTGAACCTGAAAACGGCCACACTGCATCGAACATTGACTTGGCGGACCGAGGAAGGAAAAGAAATAGAATTGCACTTTCGACGATACATGAATCCGGAAGAGAAATTCGTCTGTGTTCAGGAATGTGCGATTAAGATGGTATCCGGATCTGTAGAATTTGAAATCAGGAGTTATATTGACAACAACGTTCGAACCAATGGTCATGAAAAGTTTATTGACTATTCTGTGGAACATGATAAGAACGGTGTGATATATTCTGATATTATGACTAACATGGATAATCGGGTTATCACAGCAAGCCTCATGATGGTGGATAGGATAAGTGATATTGAAATTACGAAAGAAAAACGAAGAATAAACGCGGTCTGTCATTTTCGGCTTGATGAAAATGCAGAATCCAATATTCGTAAAATATCCATCATTGCATCAGACCTGTATATTAAAAAAGAGCAATTACCCGCTGAGGCCATTACGATCTTACTGAAGAATATGATAATTGATTCCGGGAGGTTATACGAATCACATGTCGACTATTGGAACAAACTTTGGGTTTATTCAGATATCCAAATAGATGCCAATGATCCAGATGATTATAACAGTCAGCTTGCGATACGAACGGCCATTTATCATCTATTGCGAGCAAAAGCCAGGGACGAATACCGTGGTCTCATTTGTCCAAAAGGG
>CAZYTI010001266.1:0-1864 GCA_964650065.1 uncultured bacterium | reverse complement strand
CACAGCAAAAACGAAGATGATTGGTTTGAAATAGCCATCATCATGTTTTCGCTGATAAGCCAGGATATAATGCTTCGCCAGGATATCAGCCAGATGCAGCGGTCCGTGATAGCGAAGTTTATTCGGATCTGTACGGTGTGCGCTCCCTGATTGATCAACGACCAGAATCACCTGGGCTGTGTCACAGAGCTTCTCTACCTCTTCATTTTGAATCTCTGCGGATACAGGAAAATATTGATTCCCCAAAATTGCTAAACTTATCAGTATGAATAGACTTAATAGAATTATATTCCTTGAAGAAATTTTTGTGATCATTGTTTGTTCCTTAACATTCCAGCATTTTTCGAGTTTCATCTGGATATTTCGCATCTTTCAATGTTTTTAGGATTGATTGAGCATAATAGGATGCAAAGCGGAATTGAACTCGCAACCTGGTACTTTCAACTTCGAGGTAGAGGTATTTTGCTACCTGACGGTCCCCTCTTTTGCAGCACACGCCGTCCCGCGGGAAACCTACACTGCCAGGATTCAGAATGAGGAAGCTATCTTCGTGAGTATTTTTGAAGTCAAAATATAATTCGACCAATTCTTTGATTTCACCCTCGTCATCCACCTCCGGATTATAAATGGTTTCCATACCAGAAAGTGTTTGACCAAAACCGCTAATTGCCTGTGACCATGTTCTTGATTCTCCATCCCACAACCAGGCTGTCTGAAGGTGAGAATGTCCCACGATCCATATTTTCGAAGAAACGAATATCTGTCGTTCGTTTGTCACAATAGGATCCAACCTGCCGTTTTCACTTAAAGGGGCACGTTTGCGATCATAAGTATTTACAGATTTTTGCCGTTCTTCAGCGGGAAATCCATGGGTAAGGTGAAATTCCAAAGAATCAATCTGTTTTGTCTTTTGGATTTCCTTTTTCTGTTCAATTACATCCTTTATTTCTTGTGAAGTTATTTTGCGGTGGATATCCACACAGTATTTTGCAATGGGGTTCATTCTGTCATAACACCCACTATCTCCGCAAACGGCCAAGTCATGATTGCCAATTAACCAGACAGTTGGTTTGATTCTCATTTGAAGATTAGTATATACCTGGGAGGTATAGGGACCATAGCCAAGCAAATCCCCTAAAAACCATACTTGGTCAATCTCTTCGGCTTCATAGTGATTGAATACTGCTTCTAAGGCGGGTTGGTTTGCGTGGATATCGGATAAAACAATGATTCTATTCATCCTCACTCCGAACTGGCTGATTAATCAGAGGGCATTCAAATTTCCATGCATCCTTTGGTTTTTGGTGTTCATAATCCTTGAATTTCTGATCCAATTTCTTGTTTTCCGGTGCTATTTTATACGCTTTTTCTAAGCTATCTAGTATACTTACTTTCTTATCCCCTACATCATTTGGTTTAAATTTTTTATACAACCATGATCGTCCTACAGCCTGTACCCAAGCACTTTCATTAAGTTCCAGCTCTTGCCAAGCTTTGTCCCAAGCCTGTTTTTGGTTTCGCAAAATCTCGATACACAATCTGGCATCTTTTATCATTTTTTCAAGATCGTCCAGGTTAACTTTTAGTTTATCAAACCTGATGCGATACCAGCTGCTGGACTTCGAATCGGGTTCAGTAATTGATCGATATTTGGAGATCAGCGAATTGCACCAGGCATACAAGGATGGGTTAGGATATGGATATTGGGTTTTTTCAATCTTCTGTTCAACGTCTTTCCATTCTTTAAGGCTTTTAAGTTCCTTGATTTTTGCATCAGAGAGTGAATAAAAATCAATCTCACTCATCACCAGTTTGTCATCAAGTACATTACCCTGCCACACAATAAATTCTGATAATGCAACAT
>CAZYTI010001265.1:1354-1864 GCA_964650065.1 uncultured bacterium | reverse complement strand
GCTCCGAAGCCCAATTCCAATACCTTTGATCCTTTAGGTAATTTTAAAGATTTGATGTGATCTAGCACTTTTTTCTGCCGTTGCAACATCCGAAATGTATTGGAATCTCCTTGATCATAAAATTTATCCCATCGAAGATTTCGAGGGTTTTCCCACCACTTTTTAACCTGTTCGTGATGGTTTTTACCGGGCATTCGAGATTGTAATTTGTTCATTAAATTGTCCTTGTCGTTAGTCTGACTGGACAGATATTCCCAGGAGAATGTCTGAATTGTTTTCCAAATGATAATTAAAAAATCTTCTCAATTAGTCTATTATGTTAGAAATCGAGAGGACAATTATGTTCGTATACCTTTAAGTCTTTTACTGTATCAATTTCAACCCAGCCACCATTTATAAAAACAGCTTTAATTGGCATTAAATTATCGATTATCAGTTGGAGAAAACTTGTCATGTAGATTTTCTTCAATTCAACTCCATCATAAACAATGTTAGTGTTGAGTGAATGAT
>CAZYTI010001265.1:0-1344 GCA_964650065.1 uncultured bacterium | reverse complement strand
CCTTAACTTTCTTTAAAACACTTTTGGATAATTTAATAAGGCCAATGTACTGTCCTTCAATATCATTATAGTTGAGAGGTTTTTTCCCAAGTTCAAGAATAAAATTGTCACTACTGATTTTCATGGTTTCCGCATCTTCCAATGGATTGTCCATCCTGATATCCCATAGTTTTTTCCAATCCTTGTCGACAACAACGGCTATATCTGCATCTGTTTGAAGAAGTTTATTGAGAACTTTATCCTCATATATAATGTCTGAATAACTTATGATGAGATCTTCATTCATTTCTCTCTCAGCTATGAATAAGCTATGTACCATATTTGATACATCATAATCACAATTTTTGTAAAAACGAAAATCTGTATTTTTAAAATGACGTTCCAGAATACTGTGTTTATAGCCTGCAACTATAGAAATGTCGCTTATCCCGCACTTGGTCATGGAGTCTATTATGTAGTCAATGATCGGCCTGTCCCTGAATAAAACCATACATTTAGGCCTGTTTTTTGTATAAGGCCTGAGTCGTAATCCTTCTCCTGCTGCCAGAATAATTGCCTTCAATTGAAGAAGCTCCTAAACAAAGAGATATCTTTTGAATTAAAAGGGGTTTGGCGTTCAGGATGCCACATGATCCCAACAATTTTTTTATGTTTGCTCTCAAATGCCTCTATCTGATTATCTTCTTTAGAAAAGGCTGAGGCAATAAAATCACCATAAACTGATTGTAGAGAAAATGAGTGATAGGAGTTGACCACAGTTCGATTGCTGTAAATTTCCCTAATAATACTATTAGATTTTGTTATTAGAGTGTGAGTTCTACCGACATGATCAGTGACTCTTCGCATTGGAAAACCAAAAAAATTGCCAAGTATTTGCATTCCCCTACAAACTCCGATGATAGGGAGCTTCAGGGAAAGAGCTTTTTTGATCATTTTTGTTTCGAATCGGTCTCTTAATCTGTTCAATGGATCCTCTTGGTCATTGTCATGGATATTATTCCCTCCAGTCAAGAGAATACCTGATGGCTTGACCATAGAGAAGTACTGGTCCGGCTCAGAGTTGATTGGAACGGGAATCGACACCAAACCACATTTTTTTAAAAAAGAGGCCCATTCTATATCCAGGCATTCACGCGTTTCATTGTACGGCTGGAGATAAGTAAGTCTTTGCGTGACAAGAATAGGGATCATCGCAGAATCTTTACCTGTCTATTTTCACAGTCAAGCTCAAGGAAGGCGGCTTTATTCCAGTTGGAAAAATTTTTCTCCCCAGCTCCGATTGCAGCGGGAATTTTCAACTCAGCACATCTGATTGCCATATGGGAGTTCGCTCCTCCGAACATG
>CAZYTI010001264.1:0-1864 GCA_964650065.1 uncultured bacterium | reverse complement strand
CAATGGCTGTATCTAAAGCTGTCAATCGAATTCGAAGCTTATTACCATGTGCCGGTTGAATCCCGGAAGTATTTCCGGTTTCATAGAATTTTTGCAGCCCTTTATGCTTAAAGGATTTTATCATACATTAATTTACGATCTTGTTGCGCAACATGCAACATTTATTTGTCATTCCAAAAGATCTTGGTTTTTTTATAGTGCTAACGCTAATGTTAACCTGCAAATCCGCTTACACTAATACTGATACAACAAACAAAACCTTAATTTAATAACTGAACTTCAATTGAAACACAGCGGTTTTGTCAGGATGAACATTTTGTTATATTGCCTTTCAGGTCATTACATCAAGAGAATGTAATAATTAATTCCTGCACATATATAATTCTATTTCTGTAAAAGAACCTTTTGTGTTTCATTATTATTTTCAAAATCCAATCGAATGAAGTATGTACCGCTTGAAACACCATTAGCTGTCCATTGGGCACTGTTTTCTCCCCTTTGACAGTTTTCATCTATGAGAGTTTCAACCTCTTCTCCAAGAATATTATATACTTTCATTTTAGCCAATCCCGCTTTTGGCAGGAAAAAACGGATAGTTGTCGATGAATTGAAAGGATTAGGATATGCAGGATAGAGTTTGAAACTTTCTGGATGTGTTGTGACGTGCTCCAAACCTGTAGTAGGCAATTCTGTCACATATGTGCTGTACACACCATTGCCATGTGTCCCGACCACCACAAAACCATCAGACTGGCGTACATCGATCATATCCACAACAACATTGCCAATTGTTTCTCTGCCTTCCTGCACCCAGATGGTACTCATACTGTCCAGTCTGATCGTGGAAAATAATCCAACACTGGTACCAGCAAAATAGATAGGCTTATCTTCAATATATAGAATAGACACCCAACGCACTGAGGGACCACAGCCTGTACCATCAGTATTTTCTTCCAGATTTCCACTAACAGGTGTCCAGGTCTGTCCACCGTTTTCGGAAGCGTAAATACTGATTACACCATAATTGGGAAATACAACGATGACTTTATTTGCATCTGTTGGATCGACTGCTATGCAGTTAGGATATGGACTATATGGATACCATGTGAAATTATTACCTGTCACCTCAACTGGCACCGGTTGACCTTCCTGAGGGTTGTCAATATAGAATATTCTCCCTATATCATATCCTTGGCTATCCACAGCGGATCCATAATACAACCTTCTCGGCTCGGCTTTTGACATGCCCAGAGCTGTAATAGTATGATCTTTTACATTTTCTAATCGGGTCCAATTTACATCGGTTGGCACTGGCGGGAATGCATAGGGAATCTGGGTCAAATCGGAATTTCTCCATAACTCTCTCTGGACCGGTAAATACATAATCCGTTCATCATAAGGATCAAGAACAAATATTTGAAGCCACAGGCCCATGCCTATCGCTGAAGCGGGTGTGATTTCCGTTATCTGGTGTTCTCCGTTTGGAAAAAAATGACGATATATATTAAATGTCGCTGCTAGTGCCGTGTAATAATATTCACCGCCATCGGTAATCGCCGTAGATCCACCATCTCCCCATACCAATTCTTCCCAATGATCCAGTGGATTTGAGGATGTTGTAAACATGCATCCATTGTCCTGCATTCCCCCGGAAATCGTTTCACTGCCTTGTGTCCCATGATCAATGGCCACACTGTAAAATTGAGTAGTCAAATAACCATTATTCAGTGATTCCCACTCAATGGTGTAGCCACTATGGGGATCAAATATCGTTTCTGCCAGGTTGTTTGTCGTTTTGAATAATCCTCCGTCATTACCTACAATCATCGCTTTTGGGTCCGAAGGGTAGAATACGATAGATTGC
>CAZYTI010001263.1:0-1864 GCA_964650065.1 uncultured bacterium | reverse complement strand
ACTTCTATCCAGAAAACCTTGGTCTGCATCGAGATGTAGAACAAGCGTGGGATCAATTTTACCAATCACAAAGCTGGGCCATCCCATTTCAGAGGTGTTATCTGTGTGGGGATGTGCGATTACGTTCCATCGATAGGCACGATTGGATTCCAAAGGCTGTGCACTACCATCATAATTATAAGGCACACTATAAAGATTCTGGGTTGAGTTATAGAGTTGCTGATTATTGGCATTAAATGAAAAATGCCAAAGAAATTCATTGAAATTCCCATCGTCATGGGTCACCTTGATTTCGTATTCTTGAATATCCTTTTTATCATCCGTAATGCCTTCCCATTTAAAAATGGGCTCGGTTTCATTGATGGATGCTTGATCTGCAGGATACAGTGGCATAACCGCCTGCTCTAAAACATTGTATTTATAATGTGTCCTTGAGCCAGTATTCCCCTCAGTATCGGTAACGGTGAATGTATACGTCCCCTCCAGTTGACTCACCTGGCCTTGATAATCGTAGACCGTGCTATAGTTACCATTACTATGTGAATTCAAAGGCACATCTGTCCCATCCGGGAATGTGACAACCAAACTGGCGATATTGGGGAATCCCTGCTTGTCACCTGCTTCAACGGAAATCGTCACTTCACAACCACCCGGATATGTATTACACCCAACATACGTATAAGCAATGAAAGGATTTTCACCGGTAGGCAATGTCTGCAATTCTGTCACATCCATTGCCCTTCGGTGAATTCGGATCTCATCCAAAAGGCCATGGAAGGGCTTTTCCTCAAAACCCCCAGGTCCAGTATTGAATCCGGTACCAATATAGAGAGGCAAATCATTGATCTCCTGTGCCAATTGTGCATCGGTCAGTTGATATGCATCACTTATTAACATCCCATTTGAGTAGAGACTGAGATTATCTCCGCTCTTCACAAGGGCCACGGCAGTCCAATCATTGAGACTATTCAGCAATACTGATTCTGTAATTCCATAAGTAGTACCACTAAACGCAAATCCATGTCTTGATACTGCATAGTTTCTCAGATAACCACCAGACTGGTCGATCTCTCTATTGCCTTTGCACAAAAACATCTCAATATCGTATAGGCTTGGTTTGACGAATGCTTCAATAGTGAAGTCACTGGAAATGTCCAGAGAATTGTTGATGTCATTAACAAACAAATAATTATTACCATCAAAACTGTACACTTTACCGAACTGATCATCAACAATGGTAACATTATTGATATTATCTACGGGATTCTGCCAGTCACTTCTATCCAGAAAACCTTGGTCTGCATCGAGATGTAGAACAAGCGTGGGATCACCAGGTGTAAAATAACTAATATCAACGATACTAAAGCCTCCCTCACCATTCGCAAGAAAAGCCTTATTCCCTAATACTTTGACTTCAGTAACATTACCATTGGTGTGTTGCGCTGTCACAATGTCTTTTGTCTTTAAATCGAAAACACGTAAGCCTTGCCACCAACATCCTAAAATGGCATAATTACCCGTTAATGCTATTCCATAACACATCGGATAATTGTAGTCAACAGGATAATCACCATCCACTTTTGGCATAGGATTACAGGGAACGGTAACATCAATAACACGAAATCCAAAATCCCCATCAACAAGATAAATATCGGTGTTTAACAGAGTCAATTCATTAATATCTGAATTTTCAATCAGATAATTATTACATCGGAATGGATTATTTTTATCTGTAACATCAACTACAAATAATCCACCATTCTGTCTCGCCGTAACAAAAGCATAATCATTTGAGACTTCTATATTCCAGGGCATTCCTTGTGGATCACCAGGGTCCTCTAATTGTGTTCGCCCTCTTTCAACT
>CAZYTI010001262.1:0-1865 GCA_964650065.1 uncultured bacterium | reverse complement strand
ATTCACATTCTCTCCGCATATTCAGAATTCCGCCATAAGGGTTTCTCAATTGAAGAAACCCTGTACCAGGCATTTTCACGTATCGGCGGTGGTCTGACAACCGGTGCCGTTACGACCGCCTGTGCATTTCTTTCACTTTTATTTACATCCTACCCGGCTTTCAGGGAGTTTGGGTTTGTTGTCGGTGTCGGCATACTGACCTGCCTGCTGGCGTCTTTGTTTTTTCTTCCGTCAGCCATTGTCCTCCAGGAAAAAATCTGGAAAAAGATCCGGGGGGAAAGGGAAGTTAAACGCATTGATATGGAATTTAAATTTTTGGGTAAAATTGCCGGGCAGGTCATTAAATATCCATGGGCAACGGTTATTGTAACGATTTGTCTGACCGTCTTTTTTATGGTGTTCATCAGAAATGTTTCCATGAATGAAAACTACATGGATATGGAGCCTGAAGGACTGGAATCGGTCAGGCTTCAACGAGAAATACCAAAGCGGTTTAATGTTTCACCTGACAATATGCTTGTGGTCATGGATTCAATTGAACAGACAAATCGCATCACAGATCTTTTGAATGAACGGCCTGCCATCGGATATGTAGAATCACTTACAGATTATATGCCGCCCGTAAATAAACAGAATAACCGGGCACCCATCGTAAAGGCCATTGCCGAAATGCAGAAGGCGCTTCCACCGCTTAAGTCGATAAATAAAACTCAGGTGATCGAGCAACTCTACCGGTTCAGTGACAACCTGACCGAAATGTCATCAATGGCCTTCCTCGGCGGGTTGGACAAGGTTTTTGATAAAACCAACTTTTTTCTGGGGCTTAATGAAGAGGGTGAACAGACAGGTGTCAACCGTGTTGATGAAGTGATAAAAATGATCGAAACTTCAATGGATACACAAACCTATCTTGAATGGTACCAGAACCTGTTTCAACCGGCAATGACGAAGCGGATCAGCGCCATGGCAAATTCCGAGCAGATCACAATGGATATGGTCCCTGATTCAGTCAGAGAAAGATTTGTCAGTGAGGATGGAAAGCATTTTCTGGTGATAATGTACGCCAAAAAAGATATCTGGGATGGCCTTTTGACCTCATCGTTTCTTGAAACCGTTACACGGGATGTTCCGGGTGCAACCGGCATGCCGGTGTTGATGAAGGCAATGGTACTGGCCGCCGGGGAACAGGGTGCCATGGCATTCCTGTATGCATTTATTGCCTTTTTCATTATTCTCATGACCGACTTTCGAAGCATTAAAACCACCATCATTGCTACCTTACCATTATTTCTATCTCTCTTGTGGATGTTGGGTATCATGGGCCTTACGGGGTTTCCTTTTTCGATTATCAATATCATCGGTCTGCCGTTGATCCTGGGCATCGGCATCGATGATGGCGTCCATATCATTCACCGGTACAAGGTAGAAGGCAGGGATGCCCTGCCGTATACCGTGTCCAGCATCGGCAAAGCCATTTTTTTGACGACACTGACAACCATGCTGGGTTTCGGATCACTGATTCCGTCAACTTACAGAGGATATGGAAGCCTGGGTATCCTGCTTGTTATGGGGATCGGGCTCTGTTTCATAACGTCCGTTATTATCCTGCCGGCTATCTTGAAAATTGCGTGGGGTAGGGAGAAATGATAGGAACTTGTGCATAAAATTCTCTTTGAGATGGGGTTACGGGATGCTATCCAAATACTCCCCTTTCATTATCTTTAGTTTTTTATTAAGTTGACATAATTTCTTAACGATTCTACACCTTTGATCATACGAGGAGCATTCTGCTTTACAAATTCGATTTCCTCCTCTTGAGATTTTGGTGGTTTTAACTTGAACATCTCAAGAGGAGGAATTCGAAT
>CAZYTI010001261.1:0-1868 GCA_964650065.1 uncultured bacterium | reverse complement strand
CATTGGGCCTTTAAAAATCACCTTGTTGCTCTGAAAAAGTGCTTTATATTTTTCCTTTAATGTCTGTAAATGGGATGATTCTCGACCCACTAACCACAATTGAAAAGAATCATGCGTCAACTGGGTGAGTGCTGACAATAAAAAATCCAACCCTTTAATCGCTATCATATCACCGACAAAAAGTAAATTAATTCTTTTCTTTAACCGTACGATTCGATCACCGGCTTCAGGTTTAAATAAATCAATATCTACTCCATTCTCAATCACTGTGATATTGTCTGCCGGAATGTGATAGAACTCCACCAGATATCTTTTTGTGTCTTCTGAAACTGTTGTAAGATAATCAGATTGAGTGATTAATCTTTTTTCAAAAGCACGCATGTTCTGATTGTAAGCATACCCCAGACCTGTTTCCAAGGGAATTACTC
The DNA here is from genome assembly GCA_964650065.1 of uncultured bacterium. Taxonomy (GTDB): domain Bacteria; phylum Zhuqueibacterota; class QNDG01; order QNDG01; family DSAB01; genus CAZYTI01. The sequence goes on along the minus strand of CAZYTI010001261.1, from coordinate 1,440 downwards.
CATGAGCCGTATATATAATTTTGGGTCGTTTACGGTATCTTGGGGCGTATAAGGGAAGCAGATTAAAAAATGATACACCATGTATATTTATTACGTCATATTGTTTATTGAAAAATGTGTGTTTGATGAAGGGGAAATAACCCATTTGAAATGCAGAGGGATTTTCCCGATGCAATATGTTTCTCTTTTTGAATATGTGCCGCATTCTGTGCGGAGTGACCACGGTGACTGAAATTCCAGCCACTTGAGATAGAGATCGAGCCAGGCAGTATAGAACCCGCATGGGACCGGTAAATATTCTCGTTTTTTGAGAAGGATAATTTCCTACTAATAAAATGTTCATATATTCTGCTCTAAAATCTAAAAAGCGGCACTTTTATTATGTTATTAATCATATTTCTCTCGTTTACAGAGAACGCCTTATTGAAAAAGGAAATCACAAAAAAAACAATCCCACCTAATAAAACGATGAATAAGAATATATAAATATTGTCAATTCGATTTCTAAATAGAAGAACAACGATTGCCATAAGAACGCTATTCATTAAAATTTTTCCTAAGGATTTGAAGTCAATTGAGAGTCTAATATGTTTTTTCACTGCCAGGAAGACATAGATATTTTTAAATAATATCGCCGAGCTGGTGACCAAAGCAATGCCTGTGATTCCAAATCGGTTTATAACCAATAAATCACCAATTATATTATACACTGAAAACAGCTTACTGTAAAGGTGGATTTCGACTTTCTCAATGGATTCCACAACCAATCCGAGAGGATAGGCAAATGAATTAATCAGGCTGAAGACTGCTACAATCCAGATGATGGGTAAGGTCGACAGATATTTAGGATCGAAAACATAGACAACGAGTTCTTTTCCAAGTATAAAAATTCCCATAATTGCAGGAATAAATACAAATGCAATCAATTTTAAAATAAGATTGAACATGCGAGATAATTCACTAATATCTTTTGTCTGAGCATACCTCGTGTAAAAAGTGGGTGTAATTACGTCCATAAGCAATCGATGCGGCATCCAACGGGATATCAAGCGAATCACACGATTTGCAAATGCATAGAGCCCAACCATTTGGGAGCCAAGAAATGCTGAAATAATGATAATATCCGTGGATACATCAAGTAGTTGCTCTCCAATTTCGTTAAATTCTTTCGTACTGCAATCGCTACATTATTAAAATAACAAAATCCACCGAAACGCAAAAGACGTCTGTATGGAAACTTCGTTTTCTTAGTTTCATGATGCACAGCATGATATTGTCTTAAATAAAATCCAGCCTGTATCAGGAGTAAAAAACCAAAAGCGATAACCTCACCAATAATCAAACCCTTCAATGGCCAACCCGAGGCTAACAGGATGTATAACAATCCACCTCGCACGAGTGTGTAAACCATTTGCGAAATGACGAAATACTTATGTAAAA
>CAZYTI010001260.1:1039-1868 GCA_964650065.1 uncultured bacterium | reverse complement strand
GGTGAAGGTGCTTGTGGATGCTATGATAACTGAGGCTGAAAAGTATGCCGGAACAGGCGAAGGAACTTTGCCAGTACAAGACTGGGTTGCCAGAACCGGACATACAAACGTGGCAGTCGGAGATTTAATTGCACATGGACTGGGAATGAGTTATAGCTTTGGGGGGAAGGATTCTGTTCAGGAGTTTAATGATGATGTTGTCAATTGCCCATCGCTTTCAGATGAAGAGATAAGTGGACGTGAAAATGATGGCATAGAGGACAATGAATACAGGGGAAATATTGGTGAGCCTGATTGTACTATCGGTTCAGGGGAAAAAGACTGGGCAGGTTCATTTCAGTGGCAATGGGATAACCAAATTCCTTCAGATAAACCTTTTAATGACGAAAATTGGGCAGGTATAGATTGTGCTGGGTTGATCCAACGGGTTGTTCAAGTTGGAAAGTCTGCAATTGCAAATGCAAATGTAAATATTACTATTGAGTCGATACCGCCGAAATCGAACAGGTTGTTAGCAATTGACATACCTATTGATGAAAATGTGTATGACTTTTTTGAACAGGAAGATGCAAGAATCAAATTGAAAAAAGGTGATTTGCTTAGAAACCTCCCAGGAAGTCATATAGCTATTGTTTATAGGAAGTTTCCTGAATCAGATCACCCCGAAAGATTCAAAATTATTCATGCTTTTGGTGGGGATACGGATGATAACTGGTCCTATCAATTTCCATCTTGGCCGGAAGCTGGGGATAATTCTAATCAAACAGTTTTTGGACGTAAAGTGTTAATTTCTTTTCCAGAAAATGCGATGTCTCAAGGGGTTTATGGC
>CAZYTI010001260.1:590-1026 GCA_964650065.1 uncultured bacterium | reverse complement strand
GTGGGATTAATGAATAAAGGAGAATTCCTAATGAAAAGTATTATAATTATATTAGTGTTATGTGTCATAGGTTTACTGCCTGAAAAAGGATTTTGTGAATGGGAAGGCCCACTGGAAGTTATTTCTGGTAGTTGGGGATCAGATGTTGGAGGATTCGGATTTCGGAAAGGTAGGCCGGACGGAGAAGATAGTTTTCCAAAATGTTTTGGAATAAATGATAGAGGATATATATATATTAGTGACAGCGTTAACGATTTGATACATAAATATGACCAAAGTGGTTTTCTATTAAAAAATATTAAATCCCCACCAGCTTATCAGAATTATTGGAATATCCGAAATGCATATGATTATTATGGTAATGTATATATCCATCCCAATGGAGGTATATTGGTAACAGGGGAGGTATACTTTTTTTGGGGATCTGATGATAATT
>CAZYTI010001260.1:0-580 GCA_964650065.1 uncultured bacterium | reverse complement strand
GTTATTAAAGACATTAAAGGATATGACCCAATTATTATCGGGCGGAAAGGGTATTATTTTGAAGCCGGTTCTGACTTTAAAACTAAAAAATACTATCTCTATTCTATTGGAGGCAAATTTCTTGGGACATATGAAAAGTCACAGATAGATGAATTGGGAGAGGTTTCAAAAGAAAAGAATACAAATAAACAACGCGAATTTCAAATTAAATATTCTGTTCATGCATATCATATTATACATAAGGCAAATGTTCGAAATTATTTTCGTGACAAGTGTAAAATATTGTTTTTGATCGAACGGAATGGCGATTATTTTTCAGGAAACTTTAGTATTTATCGTCAGAGTATTTGTAGTGAAAAAGTTACAATACTTTCAACACCTAATAATCAGTTTAATCTAAATCGACCATCAAAAGAAGATGATGTTACTGCTTATTTTAACTGGAAACCAATTGTTATTGAAGAATATGGCCAACCAGTAGTCTCTCCAAGCGGTGATGTATATTGCTGGAAACGGACTCCTGATACGTACAGTATTTTAAAATGGGTATGGATTGACAGTCCTGATTCTCCACATAGTC
>CAZYTI010001259.1:0-1870 GCA_964650065.1 uncultured bacterium | reverse complement strand
ATTTGTAGGGTGCCAAATTACTCCCCACTCACCCAACTTTTAACATACAAGACACAAAGTATTGATAAAATTTATTTTGTTTAATACCAGTGTGGATGATTAAGTACCCGTTCCAATCCAAGAAGAGAAAGTATGAATAATCCAGCCTGATATGAAAATGTTATTAGAATGAGAAATAGAGGCCCAATCCAAATTCGAATCCGGTCAGTTTGGAGCCGTTCTCTATATCACAGATAGAATATTTCAATTGAACAGGCATTTTGACATTGGGTGAAAGTGAAAATTCAGGATTCAAACCGAAGGCCAAGATTTTTGTCTTATTCCACACCGACGTCTCATCGAAAAATTTCAATTCTCCAATAAGGGCACCGTAGTGGCGTTGCCCCATTCGGAATCGGTATCGAGCCATGATATCAAATTGATTTGGGATCGTTTTTTGTTCATCCGGTAAAAAGGTCCCGGCAATGGCGATCTGGTTCTTGTCTTTCGACCGATAGCGACAAAACAGCCTGAATTCATTGTATCCCTTGTTGATTTTAAGCTGGACATGGGTTACAAATTTATTTCCAGCCTTATACGTCTCTTCGCCATCCAATAAATCTTTTCCATAAGTGGTGTAAACCAAATCGGTAGAAAAAGTCGTGGTTTCGCTCAGGCGAACATCCATTCCTCCAGTGACAAGGAATTCCTCTCCCGGATCATACTGGCCAGTCATGGATTCGAAGGGTGTAAAGGGTCCCCGGTATTGAACCGATAATCCCAATCCCAGTACAAATGTTTCGCTGAGAGCGATGGCCCAACTCACTCCCGGTGATAAATTGAATCCTTGTCCAAAATTTGGGACTCGGAAATTGTACTGATTCAGACTAATAAAGTATGATGTCGTAAATTCATTGGCTGTAAGCATCTTCTTCCCTGTCGGCAAATTGACGCCGAGACTAAATAGGGTTGATATTTGTCTCAAATAGTAATTCAGATTGACCTGAGTGTCGATCAATCCCGTCAATTTAGGGGAGACATCGCTGGTGACCGAAGCCTGCCCGGTCACCAGACTGCACCCCAGTCGGTCATTCAAGGGAAAATAGAACATGGCCATTGTGCTGATTTCCGATAACCCTGTTTGTTGATCATCCTCCCAGGTTTGAAAAATGGGGGATATTTGAATGTAACGCTGCTGACCGATCATGAATGCCTCTTGCGCAGATGTTTTCTGTTGTAGAAATAGAAAGCTCAGTGCAAGAATATGGGCAATCCCTGTTTTTCCATGGTATTTTATCATTTTTATGGCCTTTTTACTCATCTGCTGTTATGGGTCGAATGAAATTATCGCAAGAAAATCATTTTTCTGACATACGCAAAAGACTCGGTCCTCATCTGACAAAAGTACACCCCCCCCGCCACCATTTGACCTGCGGCATCGCGTCCTTCCCATGTTACGGTATGAAAGCCGGGGCTTTGACGCTCTTCTACAAGCGTTCTGATTTTTCTTCCCTGGATGTTGAAAATTTCCAAAATGACCCGGGTTCGCTTACCCAACTGATAGGAAATTTCGGTTACAGGGTTGAAGGGATTGGGATAGTTCTGGTTGAGTTTGAAATCGAGAGGTTTTAGAGCGATGGTCTCCCGATGTGCTTCGGCAAACTCGGCGGGGCCCAGGATCACCTTGAGGCGTCGAATGGGGAATTCTTTTCGCAGGCGAATACTCAATCGGTTGGTGACTATGGGAAGGGGACATTCCTCATCGAGATCAAGGATATGAAGATTCATGCCTTCAGGCCGACAGCCCGATTCAACCAATTGAAACTCGACCTCTCTTTCCGCCGGAAGGGTAGTCAAGACCTCTATGAACCAGATTTGTCCCTGTGAATCG
>CAZYTI010001258.1:0-1871 GCA_964650065.1 uncultured bacterium | reverse complement strand
AAAAGTATGTGTGGCTTCTATGTGCATCAGCTGTCGAGTTGGTTGAATAGCTCTTTAAGATTTTTTGTCTTGGTAACACGGCCCTTCTTAATATCTTCATCAGCCTTAGCTTCATCCTTCTGCCAATCGGCAGTATAGAAGTATGCCTGATCTTTTGGAATCACCACTTGAGGTTCCAGGATGATCTTGCTGTCTTCAACCCGGATGTCAATATAATCATTAGCATGAAGATGGAGTGTTTTAACCACTTCTTTTGGCAATGCGATCTGGTAGTTTTGGCCTAATTTCCTGAGCATGGAATTGCCTCCAATTTTAACATAATAATATAATATTAATTTTGTATTTTGTCAAGTTATATTCTTATGAAAATACAATTTATTGAAATATTGTTGTTGATTTTCGATAACTGTTAGCTATATACATCGAATAGATATTAATTGGGATCGATATTATTCTTGGTAATCAATTGTTGAACAATGGTAAACCACACGATCTATTCTACCTCAACCGGCAAAAAGTGCAGTCCCTAAACAGGCAAGAATTTCCATTTAATTTTTTTTAAACCAATAATTGAAAAATATTTACGTTATTCTAAGAAGCTGATAATAAATTAATTAAAGGCAGTTTTGGTTTAAAAAAAATTATGGCCCGGGATTTGCTTATATAAAGAGTAGAAAATGAATAAATCTCATTTCCTTTCCTCTTCCCTAAAGCCGTTGTCTAACCCACAACGGCTTTTCTAATGGTTCAGATTTCGTATCCCTTAAATTTGCATATAAAAGTAAGAATGATTTTGACGGTACATAATCAAAAAAGGTATATCAGAATCATCAGGAACCAGGCCCTCCTCATATCTTCTGGCCCTTGCTGAACACTTCTTCTTTGTATTTGTTTTGATGAATCGGTCGAAATGAAAATGGTATTATAAAGGTTGATATCCTCGGCACGGTCTGAAGGCATTCAGTTTATCACTAAAATAAGAAATAAAATAAAAAACTCGTTTACGAACATCAATGACAAAATCACTGATTTTCGGTACCTGACGTGTGCTTTCTGCACACTCGTTTTAAAAACTCATTCATCCTTTAAAACGTTCACCGGATTTACCAATGCAGCCCTTATTGCCTGATGACTTATTGTTAAAAGGGCGATGACGATTAAAACCAACATAGAAATGATGTATATCCACCAACTTATTTCAATCCGATAGGCAAAGCTATCCAGCCAGAGTCTGAGTACATATTGTATAACCGGAATGGCAATCAGGGATGCAACGCCAATGAGAAAAACATATTGACGTAAAAACCGAACCAGCAAGGAAGAAATCGAAGCTCCAAGAACTTTCCTGATGCCTATTTCTTTTCTGCGCTGGTTTAAAGTGAAAGCAATCAACCCATATAGGCCCATACATGCAAGCATGATTGTCAATCCCGAAAAACCAAAAATCAAATAGGAAAGTTTTTCCTCATTATGATAGAGTTGGTTTAAATGATCATCCATACAACGGTATTCCAATGGCAATCCCGGATTAATATTCTCCCAAATATTTTGCAAGGCGGTAATCTTGTCTGTAATATTCCCGGGGCTAAGGCGCATGAAAAGATATTCAATATCAACAAATGGCAATACTAAGACCATTGGGGAGATTTCATGGTGGAGTGATAAGAAATTAAAATCTTCAACGACGCCAATAATGGTGCGTGGACCATCAAAAGAAAAGTAGCTCACTTTTTTGCCAATGGGATCGTCCAAACCCAAATATTCAACGGTCTTCTCGCTGATAATGATGCTTTTCGTTCGATCACTGCCAAACGCTTTGCTAAATGATCTGCCTTCTTTTAATTATATCCATAAACCATCGGCTATGCCGA
>CAZYTI010001257.1:0-1874 GCA_964650065.1 uncultured bacterium | reverse complement strand
GTATCTTAATCCATTTTCTATTTCTAAAATTGGAGCATATAAAAAGGTGTGTTACTGCACCTCCAACTGTGCGAGATACCTTCGGAACGGAATCTTTAAATAATCTGTATGAAATATATTCCCATACGAAGCAATGGCTTTAATCAATTCAATCGACAATTCATCCCGGCCAACGTAAAGATAAGGAATGATATCATAAATACCGGGCTCCAGAGTTAAATAGGGTCTTGGTGACAGCCACCACGCTTTGATCCCTATCTGCCATGTGGTTCTCTGACGGATCGTTTCTGTGACCCAGCTCCCACCCGCCGAATACATGGCAGCTTCGCCTATGGGCGCATCCATTTTTTTAAAGATCATACGTGTAATCCAGCCATCCGGATTTTTCAGGGTCTCCACCTTCACCGGATCGCCCTGTGGAATGAGGGTTACCTTGATGACCAATCTAAATGAATCGGTCTCCAAGATCTCGGGCAAATTAATTTCTGTCTCGATATCCAACAATTTATTTAAAATCACGGTTCCTTTGATGTCTCCATCTGAATCGACATCTCCTGCGTCGTGCAGAATGCTGCCGTTGAGTAGAGCGATGGATGAACTCCCCAATCCATAATTCCCTACATAGTAATAGATGTTATAATCTCCGGTCAAACCACCTCCCGGTTGTGATTGAAGGGGAGGCAATTGAAGAGAAAACGCACCATTTTCGTCAGTCACCGTCGAAATATTCAGCTCTTCAAGCCAGACGAATATACCTTCCGGACTCGAATTATCGCTCAGCCGAATCTTCCCCCCCACAATCCGCTGACTCGATGGATCTTCGTCCTTAAAAATCGGATTGCCGGTACACATGACGAGTGAGAACATGCTTATAGAAAATAGCATGGCGATATCTTGTATTCTAATATGCATATTCCTACCAACCCTGAGATGCTGCTGGCTTCTGGCTGCTGGTCACTGGGAGTCTCCTTTCACCTCATTTTACCAGAGACCAGTAACCAGAAACAGATATTTTTAAAACTGTATCCCAAACGTAAAATAAACCCGCCGATCCCGGAGCGTGAGCCCTTCCAATCTCGTTTCATCCCCCAATAGATTACGACCGCTGAAATTGACGAAAAATTCTGTGTTGTCCAATACGATCGTCTTGCTGATATGAAAATCGACATTGGTATATCCTTTTAACCGGACCTCTGTAAAGGTGCCATCCGATTTCCGGATCCAACCCACCTGATCACTCTCTTTAAATCCGTGGATTTGAACAGAAAACGCTGCGTGCTCGATCAAAACGTTCACTATATGCTTATGTTCTGCCTTGAATGGAAAAGCCGCTTTCTCCGTTATCGAATAATTGGACGTCCCAAACTCCAGGGTCAATTTTTTACGGATCATAAAAAGGGCCGCTTTCAACTCGAAACCCGTGATTTCAGCATTCTGAATATTATCATAATATGCAATGGGACTAAACGGTATGTAGAACATTCTCAGCTTGTTGTTATAGGCGTTCCGAAAATAATTGACATTCAATTGCCATCCATTCACACTGGGATCTTCAATACTCTCGCCCATCAATTCAACGCCTATCTCTGTACTGTTGTTTTTCTCCGGTTTTAAATACGGCTGCAAGGCCTGGCCCTCATGCGACAACACCGAAGGGGAACTGATCTGCTGAAACATCGTGGGAAATTTGTAATTGGTGCCATAGTTGAGGTAAACGTTGAGTTTGAGTTTCTCAGAGCTGCCAAAAAGATGACTCGAAAATTTCAGCATGGATTGACCCCAGCTCTTGTCATCCAAATGAATGTCTTCCGCCTGCTGAAATGGATTATCGGAGACACGCTGCTCGATATTATTGTATGTGTCTGTCAAATGGT
>CAZYTI010001256.1:0-1874 GCA_964650065.1 uncultured bacterium | reverse complement strand
AGATCCAGCAGACGGGGTAGAATGGGTAGATGTCCCAGATCAGATGCATAATGGACAAAACAGACTGGAATCCTGTTGGCGTCTATCTGCGCCTCTAAAAATTCATCACTTTTTTCTTCTTTCCAGGGCGGATTCACATCGTTCAGCCAGAGATTGGGGAGCGGCAATCGATGCTTTATCGTGATTCCCACTTCCACATCATGGGCCAGGGAAAGGACGATATCATGTTTTGAAGCATCGCTGATGATCATGTCATTGAAAACCTGACTCCCCCAGACCAGCTTATTACCCACCCGATCCGTTAATGCTCCCAGGAGCTCTATCGCCTGGGGCAGAGATTGGACCGCTGCGATGGGCAGGATGCGATCTCTGAGATATTTAGGCGTCCATCGAAGTGTTATAGGATCATTTCCCAGGGCCAGTCCCCTGGCCTCATCAATCCAGCGTTCCGTGATTCGTCCGGTTATGGATGTATAGTTATCATCGGGTTGAATTTGATCAACGACCTCGACTTCCAGACCCAGTGTTTCAAATCTCCCTTTCCCCTCTTCTGGACAAAACATTAAAAAGACCTTATGAATACCCAGGTCAACGAGCCTTCGGATTTGATCATCGGACAGCTCATAATGGATTCCCAGGGCCTGGCGAAAGAATACATCTGGATAACAGAAAGTATCCAGTCGAGACTCACCCGGAATCCGAAAATCTCCCAGTTTGATCTCTTCATTGGGGAATGCAATAATCGATGACGGGAAAACCACGGCTTCATGGGGCAATGTTTCGTTGAATCGCTGAAATATTTCCACATAGAAATCGATGAGTTCCGTTGACGTTTTCTTCAGAATCGTGGTCTCCCCCCTGCCTCGGAGAAACCGTTCAAACTGCACTGCCCTTTCTTCAGAAAGAACCAAGAAATAGATATGATCGAAGAAATGACTCATATAATAAAATTGCTGATCATGCTTATTCCCGGTATAGGGCATGGCATCACCAATTTCCGCCACACTGGGCCGGACACAAAAATAGCCGTCGTAATCCAGTCCCTTCTTCTCTGCCAACCAAGCCAGGACCGGCATAGCCGTAGCCCGGGCCGGACAGTGTTCATGGCTGTAAAAGAATATCAGATCTTTTTTAGAAGGAAGATTATTTGTATTCATCATGCTTCTCATCTATCCTTTGATAATGGTTCATCAAACTTTTTCCTTGTTTCATCTTCCCTCAGTGTTGTTTCATGAGGAGTTAACGATTCACCCAATTTTTATCTTTATAAAACGTGGATAGTAAATTCGTAAATCCATAACGCATTCAAGAAACACTCTGGAGTTGGCCACATAGGAGACAATCATCTCATTTTTGGAACCGGCCAATTCGGGATGTGCCCTGGCCGTATAACAGATATAGTGTTGACTCCAATCCGTTTCCGGGCAATCGTACACGATCCGGGGTTCTGAGAAAGGACCATAGGGGGTATCAGAAAATCGAAGTGTGATGACATTTCTCGGATTCCATAAATAACCCGTCATCACGTATTTATGGATCTGGGGCATATGGACGACTGAGAACTCGGTATTGGCACGTCGGAATACGGGTCCGATCTTTCCAATGTTAGAGGACCATGTCCCATATTCACCGGTATGGAATTCCCAATTATCAACCTTTTCAAGATTGGATTGACTAAAAACAGGAACTCTCGCGATAATGAGTCCCCGCTCTTCATCCAGGGTATTCTCCTCTTTGATGAAACCGTAGATATAGAGATGATTATCACCGGTCAGAACCGTCGATCCGAAACAGACCCTGTTCACATCCCATGGCATCTTTTGATTCTCCATTTGCCAATCTGCCGGGTCTGCATCGGGATTTTCAATACGAAT
>CAZYTI010001255.1:0-1875 GCA_964650065.1 uncultured bacterium | reverse complement strand
AAAATGAAACTAAATGCTGCTCCCACAAATATTAATAATTGGGCGATAGACAATGCAGGAGAATATAATCCTACATCTTCAACAGATTTGATTGCCCCTAGTAATAATTTATCGGTGGCTTGAATAAAGAGGAATGATAATCCCGTGAAGAATAAAGGCCAGGAAAATAAAAGCATTTCTCTTGTCACTGGTATTGTTTTCCTACTTTTAATGGAAATGTGGAATATTTTCATCTGGAATAAGAGAATCATGAGAAGAAGGACAGCTCCCAAACCAATGGCATAAGAATAAATGGCGCCTTTTAATTTCATAGAGAAGAAAAAAAAGAAAATTAAGAATAATCCAATTCTCATTATCCTTAATCCAATATCCTGAGTCAAGGTATGGTATTTAGCCATTTTAAATGATCTCAGTAGTGAACTATATATCCCATTTAAAATATACAGCGGGAATAATATTGAAAATAACAGGATTACTTCTGAAAAATTTGGATCGTTGAATATCTGATTAGCAATGTAATCTCTGAATAGAAATAAAATTATTGATATTAGGACACTGAGAAATCCGCTAAATTTCAGGGAAAACAAAACTATTGACTGAATTTTATTCTCATTTCGTTTAGCAAGAGCATATTGAATTTTCGTGGGAAGAGCTCCACGCAGTCCAAATAAAGCAAACGCGCTGGCAATCGTAATAAGCGTTATTCCTAAATTAAATAATCCATAATCCTCGGGACCTAAGATTCTAGCGAGCAATACCTGATTAATGGTTCCAAAAGCTTTTCCAATGGCCATACCAAAGAAAACTATTCCTGCGCCTTAGGCAACTGTTTTCAAGGATTTTTCAAGTTCGGTATTATCTTGAATTGGCGCATCGCTCATTGCTGGTCTTAATGAATGCTGGAAATAAAGTTTTCCTTGATTGATTGTTACCATAGAATGCTGGAAATTTTCAAATTTTATCGTATAGACTTCTCTTTATCCTTAAGTGAAGTATCAGTATTCGTGATGGAATTATTAAAAACCTCTCGCCCTAATTGACGGATTTCCATCCGAATGATAGGCGGGCAATCCTTCGAAAACCCAATCCCATGAGCTTGGGCTCTGGCTTGATTCCTATACCTTATTCAGCCGCTTGTACATCTTCACAACGGACTCAACAGCAGCCCTGGCTCTCTCGATCCGTTCTTCGGCCTGTAATCGGGACATTCCTGGTCCCGTGATACCCAATGAAACCGGCTTGTTGAACTCCAGTGCCAGATCCGCGATCTTCCGGCTGGCATGGGATATCACTACATCGTCATGCTCGGTTTCCCCCTCGATCACCGCACCTAGAGTAACGACGCCGTCGATATCCTCCCTCTGCAATAGCCTCTGGATAGCCAGGGGCATATCAAAGGTTCCTGGGACCTTGATTGTTTCTAATACCTCAACATCAAGGAACTCAGCGTGAGCTTTCGCCCGCTCGAGCATCATCATGGTGATATCATAATTGAACTCGGATACAACGATCCCGATCGACATTATGCTCATTGATTTTCCTCCTCGAATCTGACCACGCCCTGTGCCAGGTCGTGCATAACCGCCTCCGGGTTCATTCCCTTTGGCCTCACCACTCCCGACGCCAGGAGTACGCCAACACTCCCCAGCTCAAGTGAGATTTTCACATCATCTCCATTCTTTACACCTGCCCCACATAGTACCTGAACATCCGGTGCCACTTCTTTTACAGCTTTCACACTACCGCTGACGATCTCGGGCTGTGCTGTGGATACCGAGATATCCCCCCCTATCAATTCAGGCGGCTCCACCGCAACGAAATCCGGCTCGAGACAAGCAGCCGCTTTGGTTGTGAGAATATTATTGGTACAAACGC
>CAZYTI010001254.1:0-1878 GCA_964650065.1 uncultured bacterium | reverse complement strand
ATGTATTCGTCTACGCCAATCCCTGCTTCGTCTGATTCTTCAATAAAAAATGTTGAAAAGTTTTCATGAACAACACCACCTTTTTTTTCCTTCATGGGCAAGGAAATATTGGAAAATCTTCTTGAGGTAATCGTCCATTTTCGCCCCCGGGCGTCTTCAAGTTGATATACCGACCCTGTTGGCACACCCTGGGAATCACGATCGGTTGAGACTATATGGATCTTGAATATGTCCTCACTCCCATCGGCATCGGATATATGTCCCCTGTCCACAGCAAATGTATCCGTTATCTTTGCCTTGGCATAGCTGAAGGTTCGCTCCGGAAATTGAATGGCAATCCAGTTCCAGCCCTGTATCAGTTCCTCGTTTCGAAAACCCCAGGAATGGTCCCGGTGCCCCAGACAATCGAGGGATCTTGTTTTGCCGTCTTTGGTCAATTGTCCGGTGACGGACATGGCCTGCTCATAATGCTCGATATGCAGCCGTTTACTTCTGGATGAACCCCTTTCCTCGTCACTCCCGGAATCAACCAGACCAAACCTTGCCTGGTAATTTAAATCCATCTTGTATTCACCGCCTTGAAACATCACCCGGTGCTTTTTGTGAGGTTCCAGGATCTCGAAAGACAATGCCCCGTCACTGACCGTCAGGCATTGTTCATCTATGTCTATCTCATTTTCATAAATCATAGGGATATCATCCACGACATGTATGGCCCTGAATATACCGCTTTGGGTTTCCCGTCTGAGGGAAAAATGATGATATCCCCAGGCCTTGTTTTCCCGGTCGATAAAATTAAAATACCAGTTTTCTTTCCAGATATCCGTGATATTGCGAGGATAATCTCCATGGCAAAAGTCATCTTCAGGTTTTATTCTGCCCATGACATTCCTCCTTTTCATCTAGTCTGGGTTGAGGTTTATGGATGAGCCATGTGCTACCCGGATTCCAAAAACTCCAGATTTATGGTGGGGGCCTTTAATTTTTCCTTTCTGCCAACCCACTTTAGAGACAAGTCCAGCAGTTTGTTTTCAATTTCGCTGAAATTATTTATGTTGTCACTTTTTTCATATATCAGATCCAGGGCTTTAGCCGATGCTCTTTCAACCTGACTTGCTGTTTCTGTGATATTATCGATGGGAGTTTGATCTAAAGAAGTCATTTTTCCATATGAAGCGATCTCTTCAGGTATGTTGATGTGATTATCCATTAGAGCGACACACACGATATCAAGCATTTCCTTTGCCGCCATACCATCATCCTGCATTACATCGATTCGATATTCCACCTGGTGTTGCAGCTGATTGAGCAGATCAATGGCATAACTCAACTGAATCCTTGCAAATGGCGAATTTACACTAGGCAAGATCACCTTTATCAACACATCAATGATATTTGAAATATACGTTTTTACGCTAACGCTCATTTTTCCCCCCCTTCAATTCCGTCAACATTTTTATCATACCCATTAATCCTCTCAGCATGGATTCAACGGAGAAGGCATGGATCACATCCCTTAAATCGGTGCTTGAGCCATGGTTGACATTTTTAGCGGCGATGCACATGATTTCAACGCCCCTTAAGATATTGATGGCGCCAAAATACATTATTTTATACGGGTCCACGGTCATTCCCGACATTCCTTGATATTGTTGGACAAACTGACCCTCCGTCATCAGGTGGTTTACGAGCCCCTCGTCTGCGGAGCGCCATGCCGGCGACAAAATATACGCCAGATCCTCATGGGGATCACCCAGATGGGAGAATTCCCAGTCGATGACGGCTTGAATTCGGCCATCTTTTGATATGAAATTGCCGATCCGGTAATCCCCGTGAATAATACTGAGCTTATCAACGTCCGGTGCATTGCGTTTCAGC
>CAZYTI010001253.1:0-1880 GCA_964650065.1 uncultured bacterium | reverse complement strand
GTTTGACTATGTCACCAGTATATTTGCCAACTTTGACGTGACCATGTCACACCAAATGTGTCCCACCTTAAGTTGATAACCAAAAATATTATTACACACCCGTTCCGGTAAGGAGAAAATACAACACTTCGTGACCCATGTCTATCTTTTTTTACAAAAACCTAATTGCACAGGTACAAGAATATTATATTTATGAGAATTTTTATCAGAAACTGAGTTTTTTCGGATGAATTCATGCAGATGACCTTTAACCCAATATTTTAAAGACTTCGTGTCTTCGTGACTTCGTGGCTATGAATTATTCAGGTTGAGTAATAACAATTTTTCTCTTGCGAATATTCGCCTCATCTGTAAAAATTGGTTTAATTAATGTTTTTTATGCACTATTTCTTTTCACTCACGCAACCATAAATGAGTGGAGTGTCGTACCGGAGTGCAGGGTTGGCGCACGGCGTGTACTCCCGGCTATGATATCGCATGATGCCAAAACAAATCGAGATATGGGGGACAAGCGATCCAAATACTTCAGCACAACTGGCGCTTGCCGTTCGAATGGACTTATTCAAAAAAGAAGCCGGCCTTGATGTGTCCTGTAAATTTATCGAGTCGGGGACGACAATGCCGAATGATATTCTGAAGGTGGAACACAAACCGTTCGCGTTTGCCCAAACCCCAATCACTGCTCTTCGGTTACATGACAAAGGATTCAGCACAAAAGTGGTCGCGCCGCTTGCTGATATTGCCGGAACGCAACAGGTGATCATTTGGCCCCCCAGCGGCATAACCCATCCGAAAGATTTGGAAGGAAAGTGCATTGGGATCGCTCTGGACGCAGCGATCTATATGGCTCTCAGCAATATGGCCCATGATTATGATATTGATTTGGAGAAAATCGAGTTTGTTGCTCTCCTGCCTCACAACCAGTTAACGGCGTTTAAAAATGGAACGCTTGATGCGATTGCCTGTTGGGAACCCTGGACAACAAAAGCCCGAAACATGGGAGGCAAAATGTTTTTCTCAGGCGCGCGCTCTGAAATTCCCGGGATGGAAGGGGACGTCAGTTGGCTGGTCGACCAGGCGTGTTTGATGGTTCCTGATGAACATCTTATCGAACAGCCGCAAGATGTCATCGCAATTCTCAAGGTCCTGCGCAAGGCAACGAACATGATTAACGCACACCGTCAAGATGTCGCCAAAGAGTTAGCAAGTTTTTTTGAGGTGAGTCAACCTGAACTCATCGCAGCGATGCGGAAGAATCTGTATTCCATGAGATTCGATAACCTTTTCAGAATTGGGATCCTGGGGTTCAGGGATTTTCTCTATAATCAAGGACAAGTGTCCAGCACATTCTCAGAACAAGAGTTGTATGACACGACATTGCTGCGACAGGTGGACCCTTCTCTTATTTTGTTTGAGAAGACGGTTTCCCAGGATGTCTCGATTGTCGAGAAAACCAGGGTCTATTATCGAAAAGATCTAACGCTTGCCGCTGATGGACGAGAAATTCGGTTTCTTGTGGTTGATGATTCCAAAGTTGTAAGAGAATCACTAGCCCAGACCATAGAGATTCTTGGCGGAGAAGTGCTTGCGGAAGCGGCAACCGGCCAGGAAGCGATTGAGAGCTTTACCCGGCTCCGCCCAAATTTTGTGACGATGGATCTATCCATGCCCGGGACGAGCGGCATTGATGCTATAAAACACATTCTCCAGGTCGACCCGGAGGTGAATATTATCGTGATCAGCGCCACCGATCTCAAAGAACTGCGGAAAGAAGTATTCGATCTTGGCGTCAAAATCTTTATCGTCAAACCCTTCGATCCGCTCCAGGTCGCTGAAATCATTGGCCTGCTGCTGTTATGAGGTTATAGGAGTGCAAAACC
>CAZYTI010001252.1:0-1880 GCA_964650065.1 uncultured bacterium | reverse complement strand
TCATTGATGTGAGTGTCGACCGGTTTGCCAGGGAGATTCCCCTGATTTACATCCTGTTAAACCATGAGACACTATGGAATTTTTCCCTTCAGTTAGATGGTTTTTTCCCCCAGTCCGGTGGACGGTTTTATTATTCTTTTGATCATGGCCCCGTCCATTTTATTATCCTGGATTCAGGAGAAGATAAGCCCGATACGCACCCCGTCTATGCGGGACTCGTGGACTTCGACCGGTATCGGGACGAGCAGGCGGCCTGGTTGAAAAAAGATGTACAGAGCGAAGCATTCCAAAAGGCTCTGTATAAAATTGTATTCTACCATATGCCCGCTTTTACGGATAGTAAAAGGCATGGTTCAGAGGATATCACGGAGAAGTGGGGACCTGTTTTAAATGATGGAGGCATCGATCTTGTACTGAACGGCCATACCCATCGATATGCTCATATTGCGCCTGCAAAGGGAAGGAATGCATTCCCCATGGTCATTTTGGGTACAGATATGATTCTGAAGTTGGATGTATCAACCACACAATTGGGATTGGTCGTTACGGGAATTGATGGGGAGATCGTAGATCAATTTACCATTCAGGCGAAGAGATGATGGATTTACGTGCCCGGCACTTTAAAAGTGCCGGGCACGTGGGAGCTCTCATTTTCACTCAAGGCCTTTGAGGTCTTGGAGACCTCAAAGGTCTGAGTTTAGGAGATATTGTAAACATGACAACACATGATCGCCGGCATTTCTTTAAGTTATTGGGTCTGGGAGCCGCTTCTTTTGTTTTACCCCGTTGTAGTAATTTATTTAAACAGAAAAAGCCCAATATTGTCTTCTTCCTCATCGATGATATGGGGTGGACGGATCTGACCTGTTATGGAAGTTCTTTTTATGAGACACCTAATATCGATCGTTTGGCAACCGAGGGCATGCGGTTCACAGATGCGTATGCCGCCTGTCCGGTATGTTCTCCCACCCGGGCCAGCATCCTGACGGGTCAATATCCGGCACGATTGAACATCACAGACTGGATTCCGGGAGACGATCCCAAAAACAGGAAGCTGATCGGCCCCAGGGATCTCCATCAACTTCCCCTAAAAGAGGTGACTGTGGCCGAAGTATTGAAAGCGGCCGGATACAACACCGGATTTTTCGGAAAGTGGCATCTGGGCGATGAGGGTTATTATCCGGAGGATCAGGGTTTTGACCTGAACAAAGGAGGGCACTGGGCGGGTCAGCCGGCCTCTTATTTTTATCCTTACAAGAATCCCCGGAAACGATGGGATGTTCCGGGATTGGAGGGCGGGAAGGATGGAGAATATTTAACGGACCGGCTCACGGATGAATCCATGAAATTCATCGAGCAAAATCAGGATCGTCCATTCCTGCTGTATCTTTCCCATTATGCGGTACATACGCCCATCCAGTCGAAAGAGGCACTCACGGATAAGTATCGCGCCAAACTTGGTGGTATGGATGAATCGGAAATACCGGATTATTTGCCGGAACGAGAGAGTCGATCCAAGCAGAATCAGGACAATCCCGACTATGCCGGAATGGTCCGGAGTGTGGATGAAAGCGTGGGGCGCATCATGGAAAAACTGGCTGATCTGGGACTGGAAGAGAATACGATTATCATTTTCATGTCGGACAATGGCGGACTTTCCACACTGCCCGGTCGCAGGGAATCCCCTACATCTGTGGTTCCTTTACGGGCCGGCAAGGGTTGGTTATACGAAGGGGGAATCCGTGAACCCATGATCGTCAAATGGCCGGGTGTGGTGAGAGCGGGTTCAGTTTGCAGCGAGCCGGTGACCAGCACCGATTTTTATCCGACCCTGTTGGACATGGCGGGCCTGAAACCGAAACCGAATCAGCACCGGGATG
>CAZYTI010001251.1:0-1881 GCA_964650065.1 uncultured bacterium | reverse complement strand
GAAAATCACGAGTAACCCGATTCCATTTGCCATAACCATCCGCTGCCAACTCACGTCCCGGTTTTGATGATTCGTCATACTTCCTATGATCCAGGCTGCGATTGGAAATCCGACGAGGTATCCAAATGAAGGCTGAAGGATATAAGCGGGTCCTCCTCCCATGGCAAAAACGGGCACACCCATCAAACCCAAGGCCAAGAATAGCAATTGACTGAGTGCTGCTCTTTTTCCCCCCAAGAGATTCCCCGAGATATAGACAAAAAGCGTCTGAAGCGTAAAGGGAATTGGGAGAAAGGGTATTCGAAGATATCCTCCAATGGACGTCAACGTGGTAAAAAGAGCAACCCAAAGGATATCATGGCTTCGTGAATACAATTTATGCATTAATATAATGTTACGAAAAACTCCTGTAAAAATCAATTTCATTTTGGCAAAAGGATAAAATAGGTGTATATGAATCGATATTATTACGCTCCCAGAGTCCATGTATATAGCTGAATTTCATCGGATATTTAGCCACGTTTTTTTCGAGTCTTGCTGGATTTACGGGAAACCGGCTTATTCGACTTACGTTTATTGTCCTCTGCACCAGCGGAACGTTTCACCGACCTGGCAGATGACTTCTGTACCGAAGTTTTGGGCCGCCTCGCTGTGGACCGACCGGATCGATTCGATAATTTGGGAGACGTTTTCTGTTTTGGCGAAACACCGAGACGATTCGATTTCTCACGACCGGGAGCGGATTTATTCACTTTTCTTCTTTCATTCCGAATTGTCCTGCTCCTTTTAGTATCTACAGAAGGACTCGGTTGGGTCGATTTGGAAATACCACGCTTCCTTTCAATATTCAGATTTCTACGCAGCTCTGGGCTACGCGACACCGAACTTCGTCGTTGTGTATTCCTTCCGGTGGTCCGGGTATCCTTCTTTCTGTTTTCCAAACTCCTCACTGTCACTGTTCTTCGTGTGCGTTTTTCTTTCTGCGAACGGTCATCAACAGCGATTCGTTTATCTGTGGGTCGGCCTCTATTGACTTCTCTCTCACGTACAGATCTACTGTCTCTCTTCGAAAAGGTTCTGGATTTGTTATCTCCTCTCGTACGACCTTTCTTTTTTAAAGTCCGATTGTACGTATAAGAATCATATCGGGGATGATCATTCCACCGCACACGTTGCCAGTTGGTTACTCCATGACGGGATCGGTATCCCCAGACTGAGAAACCAAATGCGGGATGATGGTGATAGAAATGTCTGGGAAATCGAACCACCGAGTACACGGGATTATGCCAAATTGGCGCTCTGCAGAGGATAAGACGAAAGGCATGCCATTCTGCCTAAGATGCAATCAGATGTTGTTTGTTAAGCAATTAGCGTGTAAAAATGAGTGCGGATTGGATAGTCATGTCATTAAAGGCATGCGTGGATCCTTGATTCAGCAATAGACGATTTAATCCTCGGAAACTAACAATGATTGAGACAAGGATAAAATGCGCCGAAGATCGTGCTTTTAACAACGATCCATCACATTTATTCCGTATTCTATCCATAAAAGAAGGTTATAAATTTGCAATCAAATGGAAAGAAGTAAATCGATGAATAATTTGATTTTTTCGTTTTTTAAATGTACTACATAAAGACATAAATTTACTGAGGGAGAAGTCATGAAGAAGACAATTACTCTGATGTTTATCTGTCTATGCATGCATGGTGGATCGATTGCTTTCCCGCAGACTTCCACGTTGCAACTACCCTTGTATATTAAAGTCACAGTGGTACCCATTTTCAGCCTCGCCCGATATGACATCAATTCCCCTGTTAATGTTTTTGCCTATAATTTTAAAACAGGTGACTACCTGTTGAGTGTTCATGGTGTTGGCACCA
>CAZYTI010001250.1:0-1882 GCA_964650065.1 uncultured bacterium | reverse complement strand
GAAACACATGCAATCACCTTATTTGCATTCTCCGGTAGGGATAAACAATCAATGATAGAATCCACACGCATATTCCCAAATTGTTTGTGATTTGACATCATCGTATCTAAAACAACGGCCCAACCGATGATTTTGTCATTTTCCGTTATCTTTAACCGTATAAATCTGTCATTGCCGATTGGATATAAAATATTAAGCGTGCTGCTGTCTCGCACGGCTATCATCGAATAAACATTTTGACAGGCCTCCCACAACCCATCCGCCCAATGATGAAAACCGTCTACAACTTCAAGAACAAGATCATTACTTTGATAATATCTCTTAGGATTTAGAGCTTGTAATATTTTGATAGCCACATGGCCAATTCCTGAAATAGCTAGAAAATCGAATATGTATTGTCTGTAACTTGTCTTTCTGAGGAAAGTGATATTCCTGAGGAACTGCGATGGATGCATTATCTTAAAATAAAAAGGAACAGAAAACATGCTCCATCCCACTGCCTTCAATATTTTGGAGATCGATTCCTCATAACTGCCCATACCCAACGTAAATAGCAATGGTTGTTGCTTTAGGGCATATCTTAATATTAGAGAACCAACAGCAGTGTAAGCTTTATCGATGATTCCTTCGGAAATTGGCAATTGATAATGTACAATCGTTTTTACATCACCATGAATTGAGAATTCCTGATGTTTTAAAACGAATGCCCCCCTGACTTCAGACTCCTCATCAATGGCTAAAAAAAATTCTTGAAATATTTTTCGATTCTGGATTTTTGGTAACCATTTAGGAATATCTGATTCATGAAATTGGTAAGATATTCCTTTTGCTTTCAAACGAATATTGAAATTCTTTACATTGTTTATCATATCCCCGGTATATGGTTTGATTTTAACGATCATATCAAATCCATTATGTGGTACCCAATCTAATTTTCTGAAAAAGCCATTTTCTTTCCAATTTCATTCTTTCTTCTCTTGTGATGTTATGATGTCCATTTACTTCTAATAAATAATCCAACAAGGTAGAAACTGGAACAAACCATCCATTCTTTTTACTCAGCCTTTCCATGAGGGTCTTGAATCTTGGTTGAATGGTACCATCTTGATAAAATCCGAACGCAAAGTGTGAATACATGATACATGCCCCACCGACTTCTTCCAGGAGATCCTGATTCTTTTCACAGTTACAACGATTAAAGGTATTGACATTCGAACCATCCGAGGATGCGAACCATTGATTAACATAAGGCCTTTCAGGATCGTGATATGGCATCATCGGGCACATTGCATGTGTGTTGATATCTGAAAAAACAAAATTACGCACATATTCAATTCGCTTCTTACAAATATCACCCCAAAAATATTTATTACCATCTATATGACCAAAGGATATATTTTTATGTTTATTTCGTAAAAGTATATTATATACAATCTCATGAAATCCACTTAACCTGTAATTCCCCCAATATAAAGTATCTTTACAACCGACGTGATTCGTCATCGATCTCGGATAGTGGCCAAAAAGTTTAAAAAAGGTTTCAATACTTCGAATCGTGTCTTCACGTAGTGAACTGTGAAATGTCGCATTATGGAACCCAATTTCAAAACCACTCTCCTTGAGTTGATATATCCATTTCAGGTACTCCGGATCTTCACAAGTCATTTCACTAACGAGTGGCCTTTGCGTTCCGCGAATCGGCCAAACGGACTTGGTCGTTTTGAAACCCAAATCATTGATGAATGAATAAACATCCTGGACATTCGCAACGGTATTCCGATCTGGATCATCAAAAATTGCAAATGCAAAATCTTTTCCATCCGGCCAATTGATCTTACGATTCATTTATACCCACATATCAGGACAAATAAAATTCAATCCA
>CAZYTI010001249.1:0-1882 GCA_964650065.1 uncultured bacterium | reverse complement strand
ATCACGGATTTTAAAGAAGAGCCCGCATTCGTGGGCACCCTCATCGGTCATACTTTAAGAAATGTAGAGAGACGCTTTGGCCCTCCTTTACAATTTTGGAATGATCGTTTGGTTCATCTTTTTAATTTCGCACATCAAAACCATCTTCATAGAAACATTTTCAAGGAAATGTTGCCTATCGTATACCAAAATCCCGAAAACGATTGGAAAACCATATTGAGATCCCTAGCATATCAAAAAATGGCCGAACAACAGATCCTCTCCAAAATTCCGGCTTTAAAGAAGAAGTTTAATAAACTCCACGGCACACAGGATGGTGATGCTGAAATATCCTGGATCATGGGAAAATTGAGACCATTGGCAATTGGAAATATGGACCTGCGAGAAGTTCGAAAAGCGCTTGATGGAGAATATCGATGAGTGATGCATTCAAGGGATATAAAGGAAAAGCCCTTTCCTGTTTAAAAAAATTTGAAGTTCGTGTATGGAGCGAAACGCAGATTGAATCGACACGGGGAGCATTTAAAGGGATTATACTTCCCCGGTCAGAGAATGATGATGACTGGCATTTGGTCCTTAAATTGGGCAACGGGTACAATGTGGGCATTGATGTGAAAACAATTAAAAACATGAAGGAGATCGGTTATAAAGAAGCGCACTATAAAATTCCCGAAAAAGAATTTCCTTTTTCCAAAGAAAAACCCAACGTGAAGCTCTTCGGAACCGGAGGCACCATAGCATCGAGGTTGGACTACCGGACAGGTGCGGTTATTCCGACCTTTTCGCCAGGAGAACTTTATGGCGCTGTTCCCGAGTTAGCCGATATATGCAACTTGACGACTGAAAAACTCTTTGCAGTCTTCAGTGAAAATATGGGGCCGGAACAGTATATTTTTCTGGCCAAAGCCATTGGCCAGGAAATTGAAAATGGAATTGACGGTATCGTTATCGGACACGGTACCGATACGATGCATCATACCGCTTCGGCTCTGGCATTCATGGTCCAAAATTCACCGGTACCCATCGTCATGGTCGGGTCCCAACGATCTTCAGACCGTCCCTCATCCGATGCCGCTCTCAATTTGATTCATGCCACAACCACCGCTGCCCATTCAGACATCGCCGAAGTCATGGTCTGTATGTTCGGTTCCACATCCGACGAATACGGGCTGCTGCATCGCGGCACACGCGTTCGTAAGATGCACTCCTCTTACCGTTCCACATTTCGAACGATAGGGGATACGCCCCTGGCCACCGTGGAAAAAGACAAAATCACGCATCTCAGACAGGACTACAACAAACGAAGAAAAGACAATCATGTAGACATCCACCCGTATTTTGAAGAACGTGTCTCATTGATCTATTATTACCCAAACATGCATCGGGATATCATCGACTCCCTGGTAGATAACGGATATCGGGGTATCGTAATTGCCGGAACCGGTCTGGGCCATGTGAACAAACCCATATATCCTGCCATCGAACGGGCAGTGAAGAAAAATGTGGCCATTTACATGACCGTTCAGACACTCTGGGGTTACGTCCACATGTTTGTTTATGATACGGGTAGGGATTTGATCAGTAAAGGGATTATTCCCACCGACAACATGCTTCCTGAAGTGGCCTACATAAAACTCAGCTGGGCACTGGGACAAACCGATGATTTGCATAAAGTGAAAGAAATCATGCTGACACCTATCGACAATGAGATCACAGAGCGAGAACCCTATAACGGCTTTCTAATATTTCAGGGAGGAATACCCGAGGTAGAGGAATTTTTAAAGCGGGTACACAAATAAAAACTTGTATATTCTGACTGTGATCTCAGTCAGAAACTCTCAAAATAGTGATCACAAAATCGGCATAGCTCACATTTTTCTAA
>CAZYTI010001248.1:0-1885 GCA_964650065.1 uncultured bacterium | reverse complement strand
TAAATACCGATTATTACCATTTGTATGGTGAGAAATGAACATAATTGCACATAACAATTGGCTGGTGTCGGACCGCTACGCGGCCCATGAATTCCACGTAGGACGTGAAATTTCAGAACGAGTTTTCGGGACAGTAACTCTTGGCTCGCGGCCGCACAGCCAAGCCGTTCAACCTGACAAAACCACCTTTTCTCCAATTAAATTCAGTGAAAAATTTTTTAGCTTTTTTCATTGCCTCAGGTTCATTGTAAGTGGTTTTGCAGGTTAACTGTTCGTTATATTATCAATTCATAAAAGAATAGAGGAATTGTAAGAATGAAACTAAGAATTCATAGAGGCTGGCTGAGAGCACTCATCTTTTTTATTTCATCTTTAATAGTTATTATTTTATCACAAAATTTTGCAAACTTTATTGTTAAAAGCCTGTTTTCTCAAAATGATGTTTTACTCCGGGGTTTCATTAGCCGTTCCATAATCCTGGCATTCATACTACTTACTGTTTATTTTTTTAGAAAATTCGTAGACAATGAATCATTCATTTCAATCGGCTTTACTTTACGTAACAAAGGAAAAGATATATTACATGGCATTGCGTTGGGCTTTGTTTTGATGGCCATTTGTTTTATTTTTCTCTCATTAACAAATCAGCTTAAAATTATTGAAGTAAAGCTTGATCCAATAGCATTATTATTGTTTTTTATAATCTTTTTTATCGCTTCACTCGTTGAAGAAGTATTGTTTCGTGGATATTTGTTGAATAATCTCATGACATCTTTTAACAAATATATCGCATTAATAATTACTGCCGTTTTATTTAGTGCCGTTCATTTAGCTAATCCATATCTTTCAGTATTGGTTATCTTTAATCTATTACTGATTGGGTATTTATTTGGGATTTATTATATCCATGCCAAAAATTTATGGTTTTCCATTTTCCTTCATGCTAGTTGGAGTTTTTTTCAAGTCGCCATTTTTGGATTTCCAGTTTTTGGAATGAAATTTAAGCCTCTCATTACACAACAATTTCAGGGGAGTCCATTTCTTACCGGTACAAATTTCGGTTTGGAAGGATCAATATTAATAACAATTCTGACAATCCTCTCCATTTTCTACCTGGAAAAAAAATATAAAAAACGTAAGAAAGAAGGTTAAACAACTATTACCCTTGAATTGTTGCAAACATGGAATGCTTTGTGAGTACTCGAAAATTGGACTCTATTTTCCTCGTCGGGTGCTCCGATTAAAATAACTTTTCCCATTTGGTAAGATCTTTCAAATCGTGCTAAAAATATTTAAAATAATCAAACCCTCGTCACAACACAGGAAAAAACTTCAGCGCTATAATGTGTTTGATCATACGGAGAAAAATATGGATTTGAATTATAGGATTATGTTATTAAGCCTACCTGTGTCCATCTACTCATTTGGCCTGGAGAAAAGGGATATATCATTTCTGAAGCCCTCCATTCAGTAGAAGGAAAAACAGAGAGACAGTGTAGAGAACAGTCAGTAAGTTAGGGATATTGTGATAACGATAGAATGAAAATATAACACAATTTTGCACATGGATCGAACCGTACTCCATTCTTTTAATTTTGAGAGTTCGGTGGAATCACATAAATCATAATAATTACTTTTGGTTCGACCGGTGAAAATCACGTTATACCCTAAAATATATTTCAGTGAATTATAGTAGAAAGCTGTAAAAAGGTATGAGTCGAATAAAACCAAAAGTATCAGTTCTAAATCATCTTCCAAATAAAATACGAAAAGCAATTATCCTGATTAGGGTGTTGCTCATTGAGAAATATCATCCCGATATGCTTATTCTATTTGGTTCTTATGCTGATAGAGTTGCCTGGTATCACCAGAGTGATATAGATAT
>CAZYTI010001247.1:0-1886 GCA_964650065.1 uncultured bacterium | reverse complement strand
ATAGTATTCGAAACAAGTTAAAATAGAAGCAAGACTTTGAAAACGGCATCACAATTCACGGGCCTTTTTCAACATTTCCGCACCGGCCTTATTATCCGGATTCAGTTCCAACGATTTCTCATAGTTTTTTATGGCCAATTCCTTCTGTCCTTCCTTCAAATAGTGAGTCTGCAATCCAGGGCCGGATGCGTGCCCCCAAGGGCGAGGTCGACTATGTTTTTTCTTACAGTCAGACCGTAGGTGCTGTTGCTGGTTTCTTGGTTTCTATACGTTTGTAACCAAATCCCTTGGACCACTCTACGACAAGAAAGTTTTCAGAAATTTTGCACAATTGATGGAACTGGAGAATCGGATGGTAGATTGGCAAGTACAACCTCAAAAGGAGATCGACAGGGTGAATCCTCCAAATACATGCCCCTTTTTTTGATATTTAAACTGACACGTCTCCACGGTAAAGACATAATTGAGTTGAAATCGATGGAATTGAAGACCAAAACCACCGGTAAAACTCGCCCTCATTGGATATTTGTCTACACTATGGCTGTCCTTGAATGTGTTTCCATCCAAGAAAATATCCCGGAGTACGGCCTGTCCCTCCAACGCGGCAAAAAAGTGGATTCCCCATACGGTCGACGGTTGGTCTGGTTCCCTCGCGGGAATAGGACATTCACATCCAGGTTGCAGTATATAGGAACCAAACTTGGCAGGGATATTGTAGCCCAATCGAAACTGGGCACCCCCCTTGGCGTAGGTTTTCATGTTCCCGAGTCCGCCTCCGATGTGAGGGAAGATGTCGATGCCAAATCCACGATACCCTCCAATTTCTAAGGTTTTCCATCGACGTTCAAAATTGAGATTGAAAATCACTTCGTCTTTGAGCCGATGATGCCACCCTTTGGGATCGACCGTGCCAATCAGCTCATGGGGTCTTTTTTGAGCGGATGCTGCATATGAACAGGGTCCGAGGATACCAACATCGATATCAAGCGTAGAGATATTTTTTGTGTCTTTTTCATGGAAGCCAAATGCAAGATAGGTTACTCCAGCATAGGGGCGGTCAATTTCGATGAGGTGAGTTTCCTTGAGATCATCGGGTGTGTAAATATTTTGTCTCAGGGTTATCGTATAATTTCGATACTGACCCGGCTTCCCCAGGATCGAGAGCAGATAAAAAAAAGGCCTATACCAGATTGGTTTTGGTGAATGCGTGTTGTAATCTCTTGAAACCCAGGTGAAGCCACATCCATGGGTATAATTACGATCGGTCTTAGCAAATACGTCATTCTCGAGATAGATAATGAAAGTAGGAGATGCATTTGCTATCTGATCCTGAGGTTGGACAGTCTTCGGGAGTACGATTAACAATGAAAGAACAATAAAAATATGGGTATTTTTTTTCGGTTTCATGGATCCTCGGTCATGGCTTTCCCCTGTATTTGAGGTCTTTTACCTTATTCGACTAAATTTTCTAAAAATAACGACTTTTGATTGACATGTCAAGATAAAATTTGTATAATTAGAATAATTATCAGTATCAATGGGTTTAATAGATAGATTTATACCTATGAAAAGTGATTGAAAGGAGGATGAGATGGCCAGTACGACATCAAAATGGCTTGCCGGTTGTGGCATCGGCTGTGGTGTGGTGATCCTATTGATCATTATTGTGATCGGTGTAGGCTATCTTTTTGTTCGAGATACCGTTCAAGATTTTAAAGAGACTGAAACCTCTATGGAAATTTTAGAGGATGCTTTTGGTGAGGTTCGTGATTTTTGTCCTGATACCGACGGACGTATCCGGCCGGAACGTCTGGAGGCATTTTTGGCAGTCCGGGATAGTATAATATGGATTCGAGATGAGATTGAACAATCCCTGGGAAATATTT
>CAZYTI010001246.1:0-1886 GCA_964650065.1 uncultured bacterium | reverse complement strand
ATTTTATATCCAGTATCCAGTATCTGTTTGTTCATTGCACCACAACATACTGAAACTTGACTCGTTTGTTAAGTTTTTGGTCTAATAAAACGGTTAATAGGGTGCAAAGAAGTGAAAAAGATTAGGTCGGGGAAATTTAACCGGAAAATGGGTTTACCCTATGAAATTCTGCGTAGCAGACCCCTTCAGGGACTTCATCAGGATTAAAACAAAAAATTGCGAGCCTGCCCCACCTGCTGCCCGGTGGAATCCCGCTTTGCGGACCCCTATAGGGGATTCCACAGGATAGTCATATTCCTTGGGAATAAGACCTTTTATATGATAACGTGATTGGAGGTTAAATATGAAAGTAATTTATTCAGATCGGATTGTTAGAGGTCCGGCAGTGTGTGGAGGAAATCCAATAATCAAGGGTGCTCGAGTTAGAATAAAGGTAATTCTTGACAACCTTGCAGAAGGGCAAAGACCTGAAGAAATAGTTAAATCTTACCCAAGCTTAGCAATTGAAGATGTCGAAGCGGTAATTGCTTTCGCTGCGGGTTCGATTGCAGAAGACCTCTATCATACGGTTCCGGAGTCAGTTATAGAATAATGAAAATTAAAATTGAGGAGTGCATACCACAGGAGTGCTCAGCACTTTTACATCAAAAGGGGGATAATACAGAAACTGTGTATCAGGAAGGACTTCAAGGAGCGCCCGACAATGAAGTTTGGAGTGCCTCACAAAAGGAACAAAGATTTTTTATAACCACGGACCAGCCCTTTCAAGGTGACTTATCCAACTTTTTTCTTGCAGCTAGAAGTTTAGCAGTAGAAACATGAGGAGTCTTTGGATCACTCTTGCGCTTTGGCTGAGGTTTCTTTGGCCCACGAGGATGTTTCTGAAATGCCGACAACTTCACATTTGCTGAGAGTTCCTTTAGCAATTTCACTAATATTGATTGTGTAAAATGACAAAACACTACCCATTCTTCGCATGGAATTGCTATCATCATACCCCGGTATGTTTTAGAAATCTCCTCAGAAATATAGTAGCCAGATACATCCTTTTCTATTTTTTTTGTACCGTGCACACTAGACATCGCAGCATTTATTACAGACAGTATCATATACGAAATAAGCGCTACACAGAAACCGAACAACGCTGCGGGTGGATAACCTAAAGTGTTAATTTCAGAATCATAAAATTTTTTCAGTTCCTGAAACGAAGTCTCTATTGTCCAACGTTTACGGTACATATTTGCAATCTTTTTGGCTCCAGCAGCCCTTTTAGACAAATTTGTAATTAAAAAAAGTTCCTTGTCACCATCACGAGTCTCTTTTTTTAAATGCACGCGTATACGTCTGAACTTATGTTCCTTACCTTCATCATCAGTCACGAGAATGTATTGTTCAAAAACCTTGCCGGTCTCTATTCGTCCAACAAATTTCTCCTTTCCAAGAAGTTTAAACGGGAAATTACCATGCTGACGCATAATAAAAAAGGCACGCTTGTTATCAGTCTCACAAGTGAAATGTACTACACAAAAATTTCGATCACATAACCATAGATCCTTCTCGTCAACTGTTTTCAAAACATCTGCGAGCAGGGATCGTTCTTGGGCATGACCATCTTTACATGGAAATACGTCAATCGGTATCTTTAATACAGGATCATAAACTACCAGCGATTTGCCTGGCAGTGCTCCTGCTGAAATCAATCGCAATTCAGCGAGACGATGCTCACTGGCTTCTAAACAATTTCCGTCGAGTATCTTTACGTTGTATCCTGGTACTGGAGATGTTTGCGGGCCTACTAGTCCTTCAATTACAGGAATAACTTCACCAGCAGCATACCGAACAAGCTCTGCTGATGTATCGACCTCAATACCATTGAGCTTGTTATA
>CAZYTI010001245.1:0-1890 GCA_964650065.1 uncultured bacterium | reverse complement strand
ACATACGAGGTCATTTTTCTAAAGAAGGAATTTGCCGAACGATCCTTTCTTACCACGATACATCCGTCCGCTTCTTCCTTTAACACTAATGGCATAATATCCTTCAAATCATCTATATCAAAAGGAAGGTCTGAACAATTCGTCATCAGGTATTCTTTCGTCGCTGCTTGTATTCCATTTCGGATTCCACTTCCTACTCCAAGATTTGTAGAATGATAGATAGGTTTAATATACTGAGGGTATTTCTGCGCGAGCTTTTGAATGATCTTCTTTGTTGAATCAGTACTGGCGTCATCAATCAGAATCAGTTCAAAATCATCAAAGAGATGTTGTAATTTTGACAACACTTCTTCGACACTTTGTTCGATAATCTCCTCGTCATTATAGGCGGGTATAATCATTGAAAGAGATTCTTGAAATTTCATACATCACCTTTTAAAGTAGGTAAACACTTTTTTGGCTGCCTCAACCACTTTTCCAAGATCTTCTTCGGAAAGGGATACTGAGGTCGGTAACGTTAAAATGGAATCGCCAACTTTGTTTGTCACAGGGAAATCAGACTCTTTGTATCCCCATCGTTCCCTATAATATTTATGTCTGTGTACGGGCATATAATGAACTGCAACACCAATATTCTCTTTCCGCAAACTATTTGCGATCATATCTCTACCCACTTTCAATTGATTCATATCAATCAAAATAGTAAATAGGTGCAATGCATGCCTTGAAACGTTCTCGGCTTTATCTCTATATTGAAAAACGATGAACGATTCATTACCTAATTCTTTTTCATAAAAATTTGCGATTTCAGTACGCCTTTTAATAAAAGTCTCTAATTTATCTATTTGAGGAATCCCGAGGGCGGCCTGAAAATCAGTAAAATTATACTTAAACCCCAAAGAAATGACTTCATTCATAATTAATTCGGTGTTATTATATCTTTTCCAGGCATCATGATCCAGTCCGTGCATTCTTAACGCTTTAATATCATCAATAAACTGGTCATTATTCCCTGTCAGCATTCCTCCTTCAACAGTAGTAAGATTTTTATTGGCATAAAAACTGAAACAAGAAATATGCTGGTTATTGCCGATAGATCTTCCTTTATACTTCGCTTCTATAGCATGGGCCGCGTCATAGATCACTTTCAATGAGTGAGCTTGTGCAATCTCTTCAATACCATCCATATCAACAGGCAGGCCACCAAAATGTACCGGGAGAATGGCTTTGGTTTTGGGAGTAATGGCTTTTTCAATATTTTCAGGAGTAATATTAAATGTAGAAGGATCAATATCCACTAAAACAGGCTTAGCTCTAGCATAACCAATCGCATTAATTGTCGCTGCAAATGTGAGAGGAGTCGTAATCACCTCATCCCCTTCTTTGATTCCATTGACAAGCAACGCAAGATGGAGCGCTGCCGTACAAGACGAGACTGATAATGCCCAGCTTGAACCGACATATTTTTTAAATTTTTTTTCAAAAAGTATGGATTTCTTTCCAAAACCAATCCAGCCAGATCGCAATGTTTCTATCAACTCTCTTTCTTCTTCAATTCCGAAGACAGGTTTCCCAAAAGAGATCATTTCTTCCGATGTCGGAGAACCGCCATAGATTGCTAATTGTTCTTTTATCATTACTACCATCATTTTATTGTATGATCTGTTCGATACCTCTGATACTCTTCCATTCCTCAAGTTCACATAACCTCATAAGAACTTTTTGCTTTGCTTCAAATCTTCTCTCCATTAACATTCATGTACCTCAATGTCTGCCCAGATTTCACCCCACTTAACCTGAGAATGGTGTATACGTAGTCCCGCCCGGGCAATCTCTTCAGCAAACTCCTCCTGCCGGTATTCAACATAATACGTGGGATCCAGACGGTAA
>CAZYTI010001244.1:0-1891 GCA_964650065.1 uncultured bacterium | reverse complement strand
AACCGAATCGCACACGCCAGGGAAGGGATTGGAAATACTGCGTTGATCGTTGCTGTCTCAGAAGGTCATACTGATGTCGTTCGTTTTCTGATCGAACATGGCGCGAAGACAGAAACTAAAATACCTCATGGCTGGACGGCTTTAATGCTGGCGGCAATTAAAGGACATTTCGATATTGTGACCTGCCTGTTTGACCACGGCGCTGATATTCGAGTCAAAGACACTGATAATCGCACAGCATTAATCATCGCTGTGCGCATGGGCCATCACAGGATTGTTCAGTATTTGATCGAGAAAGGGGCTTCCGTCAACAGCCGTTACAATGACCGGACGGCGTTAATATGGGCGGCTCATGCGGGCTTTACAGAAACAGTAAAAGTACTCATTGAAAAAGGCGCTGACATTGAGGCAAGGGTAAAAAAGGACGAATGGAAGGGATTTACTGCCTTCATGTTCGCCGCGCATGAAGGTCATACTGATGTTGTTCGTTTTTTAATCACGCACGGGGCAGATCTGGATGTTAGGGATGATAAGGGTATTTCAGCATTAATGTGGGCGGTCGAGTATGGTTATCTTGATATTGTCGAGATTCTTACAGATCACGGAGCGGATCTCAATGCGCAGGATCAAAACGGTCAAACGGCAGTCACCCGTGCTCACCGATATTGGCAGCGTGAAATCCTGAAGGAGTTGATTAAAAAAGGAGCAAAAAATCCCTTGCTCAAAGGAACTCTATGGCTGAAAATAGCCTGGTTTTTAGTTAAGGTTCCGATGGGTTTATTTCTATCCGTTAAAATGTTTTACGAGAACAGGAAAAAACTTCGGCCAGTTTCTGCAACTCATCGGAAAAGACGGTTGAAGAAAGGCGATTCTTCCGAGACCATGAATTTACGCTGGTCGTATAAAATTCCCGAAGCTCTTTGTGTAACCTATGGCAGTTGGGAGAGTAATGCTAATCTGAACATTATAGTTACAGATAAAAAAAAGCAACTCTATGTATTCGACTTGAATGGCAGCGTTACCAGGATACTCCCACTCCCGGCAGAGTTTCGTTATATTGAATGTGGCCGGCATAAGAAACATGGAGTGCGATTGCTCGGAATTTCCAAAAAATCTTCATATCTTTATGTAATGAATCAAGAAGGAAAAACTATCTGGCGCTATTCAAGATGGATGGGAATAAGTGGCGCTCATTGGGGAGATTTGAACGGAGACGGAAATGACGAATTGGTTCTGCCGATAGGCATGCGTGGAAACCTCGCCGCTTTAACAGATGAAGGCGAACTACTCTGGAAATCGTCCGATACTCCCGGTTTTTCTTGCCACCCGCGCAAACATATTATTGTTCCCCACAGTTCTGACCAACAGGCTCTAATTCCGGCAATCTATACCGATGCAACTATCAAAATCTATAATCACAATGGTAAGCTGCTGCGAATCCCGCAACCGACACTATTCCCAGGTTCAATAGCAGGGCAGGTTATTGACTCTTCCGGGAGGTTACAGTTCGCAACTATTGGTTGTGAAGCCAAGAAAAACAAATTGATTTACAAAATATATATATTTAATCTTTCAGGTTACGTGGCATGGGAAAAGCGTGTATGTAAGGATTCATGGAAAAGCAGACACCTTATCTGTGGAGATATCGACGGAGATGGGGTTTGTGAATGGGGATTTATCGAGAGACCCGGTGAGTTGGTTTTTGTTTCCAGCCTGGGCGAAAAACTGGTAACCCTTTCCGGTCAGGAGAAGGTCGAGAAGTTTATGATTGTTCCTGAACCCAGTGGTTATGGAATTCTGGTGACCTTACAAGCAGGGGTATTAAAAGCATATCAGTTCAAGAACTACAGGAATGGCATGTAAGCAAGAATTTTGTGGAAGATACCTTTCA
>CAZYTI010001243.1:0-1893 GCA_964650065.1 uncultured bacterium | reverse complement strand
CATCATCATTGACCTGAAAATCTTAAACCACAGCTTGTTTAATCCTGTAATTATATGATCCTAAAATGGGATAGAGATCTTGTCTATTTTTATCATTTTGGGAGTTTTTTGGTGGCAATTGACTCCATGCATTACACATACCCAATAAAACTGAAAAACCGAAAAATAATTGCTTTTTCATTGCTGTCCTCATGTAATATGAATTTTATCTTTTGTCGAATCTACACTATATTTTTTAAAAAGAGTGTACTTTATTTACCCACAGCGAATCTTTTAAGACTTTCCTCCAAAGTATCTTTGGCAGGATGACAAATCTCTTAAAAGGATTTCATTTATTACTATCTGTTTTATTGATTGTATTACAAACCAAATCCCGTAATATCACCTCATTCCGCTTTCGGACAATAATTACATCAAAATCCATAATATCCACCAATTCCTCTGCCTTGTCTAAATCCTTAGTCACAAGCCACTCCATATCTTTCGGAAATAATTTTTGAGCCGACATTACAATTGAAGGATCATCATCTAAAATTAATGCATGTTTCATGGGTACTTTCAGTGTGTAGAATGATTGATAATAGGCAATATTCAAGCCAGACTGATCTTCACCAAACCATAACGTATAAACCTTTAAAATACAAATACGTAAACAAAATTAATTCTAAGATAGTGAGTAGATTTATGATATGAGTGTCGTATCAATGCGACAGTGTGTTTTATTAATAAAGTCAATAACCTTATTAATAACTATATATTGGGTGTGTTACGAAGAGGTTACACTAATTTAAATAAGGGGGGAACAATGAGAAAACAATCTTTTCAATCAATCCTCAATCTCATCCTTCATCATCCGGTACAAACCCGTCCTTGAAATTCCCGCATCTTTTGCTGCTTTTGATATGTTTCTATCATTTCTATCGAGTAATGCTTTTAAGTAATCTTTTTTAAATTTAGCAAGTATCTGACTCTTGGCCTGGTCGTACGGAAGCGACAAAACATCCAGGAAAGGAGTTGATGAAACTGATGAGCTTGAAAGATTAAGGTCTGAAGGCTCAATAGGCCGGTCGTCCACAAGGGCAAGTGCCCTTTCGATAATATTCTGTAACTCCCGGACGTTCCCGGGCCAGTGGTATTTTTTGAGTGCATTCACGGTTTCCTTTTTGAAGGATTGTGCGGGTCGACCCATATTCAAGGATATCTTCCTGACAAAATAGGCCGCTAACTGAGGAATATCTTCCACCCTATCTCGCAGTGGAGGCACATGAATTGTGATTCCGTTGATCCTGTGGAACAGATCTTCCCTGAAGCGGCCGGATTCCATTTCATCGGCTACCACTTTATTGCTGGCGGATATGATTCGAATATCCACATGAATTTCGTCATGGCCGCCAATCCGGGTAAAACACTTCTCTTCCAGTGAACGGAGAAATTTAGGTTGAAACATCGGGCTCAAAGCGCTGATCTCGTCTAAAAATAGCGTACCTCCATCGGCCATCTCTAATTTCCCGATTTTTCGCTGTATGGCTCCGGTAAAAGCCCCCCGTTCATGTCCAAAGATCTCACTCTCAAAAAGTGTATCAGGAATGGCTGCACAATTGACCGGGATGAAAGGATGTTGTGCCCGACCGCTCCTTCCATGGATCTCACGGGCCAGCAGTTCTTTACCCCTACCGCTTTCTCCTTCAAGAAGTATATTGATCTTTGTGGGAGCCACCTTTGTGATCTGGCGATACACTTCTTTCATGGCCTTTGAATTACCAACCAGTTCACCGTATTGCTTATGGACCTCATCGAGAAACAGCGTCTTCCATGTAGCATTCCGCAACTCTCGCTGGATAATGGCATGGAGTTCCTTCATATTGGGATGCTTGGACGTATAATGAAAAGCCC
>CAZYTI010001242.1:0-1893 GCA_964650065.1 uncultured bacterium | reverse complement strand
ACCATCCTCTGTCACTTCGATGGTATCTTCGATGCGCTTATAGTGATTCTCTTCCGGGACACGCAGTTGAGGGTCAACGGCAAATACGAGTCCCGGCACCAGGGGACGCCTTCGATACCCCCCAACATCATGCACGGCCATGCCTAGTGTATGGGAAAAGACCCCTCCGCCCGTATCCACAATTTACCTGGCGGCTTTCTCATACTCCGGTTTGGAAAATTGGGTTTTTTCAAATACCGGTTCCATCGCCTCTTTGGCCTCTTCCATGATCCGGGTCGCAGTCACACCCGGACGGATCCGTTTTAGAATCTCCTTATGGTAAGTGAGGATAAACTGACAGAGTTCTCTCTGCCAGTCGGCAAATTTTCCATTCACCGGCCACATCCTGCCGATATCGCTGACGTAACACCCATAATCCGGCGCATAATCCATGAGAACGAGATCCCCATCCTTCAGTTCACTGGAGTTGAAATAATAATGACCGTCGCTGATATTTTTCACGCCCGAAGCCGTGATGGATCGGTATCCTTCCAGCCTGGCACCGTTCACCAGAAAGATATATCTGGCTGCTGCATCCAGTTCATACTCATAGATACCCGGTTTTGTACTGCGCATGGCCTCCACAATGCCCAGAGCGGCCAATTTTGAAGCCCGGCGGATGAGTTCGATTTCTCTCGGGCTCTTTATATTCCTGAGTTCATCCAGGATGGGAGTGAGATCCCTGATCTCCACCCGCCGATTCCTTGTTCGGAGCAGACCGATGAAATGATTTTCCCGTGATATTCTCCCGTCCCAATAATCGTCGGCAACCTTCCTGTTTGCCATCAACAATTCACCCCGGCTCTGGCCCTGTCCTTCTGCCGGACTGAACGGTGTGTAGATGATCCGGGGCCTCAAGTCCCTCAACGTATCGATGCCGAGGACTTCATCCACACCTGTCCGCGCCTTGATCCATTGAACATCATCCAATGACAGCTCTCTCTTAGGATGTCTCGTTCGTGTGGTCGACAAATAGAGGATCACTTTCCGATTCACCCCATCCAGGAGCAGATATGAATGGAAGTTCTCGACGCCGCAGAGATAATAGAATGCATTGGACTGCCTGGGAGTGATGAAGCCGCCGTTGTCCGGCAAACCCTGAACAATCGCAATGGCCTCATTCCCAATTTTGTCGAAAACCTTCTCCCACCGGGCCTTAAACTCGTCCGGTGAAAAATGGGACTGATGTTCCTGAGAATATAGAACAGTAAAGAGAAAAAGGGTAATAAGCATGACGCTATTCCGATATCTATTCATGGTGCACTCCCTTCGTGTCTTCGTTTCGGATATAACTTTTATTCCGAAACTTTTTTCCCTGGGTATCAATTGTATAAGAGCCGATTGTGTCTCTGGCTTCTGGTTTCTGGTGACTGGCAGCTGGTCACCGGTGACCAATCGCCAGCAACCAATAGCCAGTGACCAGTAACACACTGTTCACTGTTCACTATTTACCGTTTACCGTCTTTTCAACCGATCACCGAATACAGATTACCGATTACTTTTTTTATACCGTTCACCGTTCACCGTTTACTGTTTACTGTTTACTGTTCACCGTTTACTGTTTACCGTTTTTCTCACCACTCACCAGCTTCACTCGTTATCATTCATCGTCTTACGAGGCATTTTATCATCCCGCATTGCGGCGTGATAAACAAAACTCGCCATGATGACGGCATTCTTCATCAAATCTTCGGGGATGAGATTGTCATAAAAATCCATATTGGTATGGCCGGTTCCCTGACCCACACGATCCTGAATGAACTGAAATCCCGGTAATCCCACACGGTCGAAGGGAATGTGATCCGTACTCCCCGTGTATCGGATACTCAAGGTGGTCATTCCCAGGATTTCAGT
>CAZYTI010001241.1:0-1894 GCA_964650065.1 uncultured bacterium | reverse complement strand
ATAAAAAAAAATGAAGGTTTGTAACCATAAGCATGGTTCATCATTCAACACAAAAAGATGATCAAATTAAAAAAAGATCCATCTTATGTGTGGTCTGGGATCTGGACAACACTCTATGGGATGGTATTCTATTAGAAGACGATACAGTCACTTTAAAGGAACAAGTGGCTCACATTATAAGAACATTGGATGAACGGGGCATCTTACAGTCCATCGCAAGCAGGAACGATTCCGACAGGGCCTTGGAAAGCTTAAAAGGTTTCGGTATTCAGGAATACTTTCTTTATCCCCGGATTGACTGGGGCTCGAAAGTACCCTTTATTGAGACGATTGCTCAATCTTTAAATATTGGCCTCGATAGCCTCGCTTTTATTGATGACCAGGAATTTGAAAGGGAAGAAGTTCGGTTCTCATTACCGGAAGTGCTGTTAATAGACGCCGCACATGTGGATCGAGTATTGGATATGCCTGAGATGAATCCGCGTTTTATCACGGAAGATTCGACATTGAGAAGACAAATGTATCTCAATGACATCGAACGCAACCGAACAGAACTGGTATTTATTGGAACCAAAGAATCTTTTCTATCTTCCCTGAACATGGAGATCACGCTATTTCCGGCACAGAAGGAAGATCTGATGAGGGCCGAGGAGTTATCCTTACGAACACACCAGTTAAATTCCACTGGATATAGCTATTCCTTCGAAAAACTCGATTTCTTCAGACGCTCAGACTCACACATCCTCCTGATGGCAAAACTCGAGGATAAATTCGGATCTTATGGGCACATCGGACTGGCTTTGGTCGAATGTCAAAAAACGACTTGGACGATAAAATTATTATTGATGTCCTGTCGGGTCATGTCCCGGGGAGTCGGCGTCATTCTACTGATCCATATCATGCATATGGCAAAAAAGAAGAAAGTCCGATTATTGGCAGAGTATCTGCCAAATGAAAGAAACCGAATGATGAATATTACGTATCGATTCGCCCAATTCGAAGCGGTCGAAACGCATGACAAAGTCATACTATTTAAAAACAATCTAAATGAAATACCTCCCATCCCTGACTATATAAGCGTCACGGTTGAATGAAAATGAATGACCACAACAATGACCATTCTCAGAATGGTAAATCCAACAACCTGATGGAATCATTGTTTAAGGTTGCGAAAACCATCCCCACTATTCCAATTCCCGGGAGGGAAAAATATTCTCCTATTCCTCTCTCTTTTGCGCAGGAGCGACTGTGGTTCCTGGATCAATTGAATCCAGGCAATCCGGCGTATAATATCTGTCGGGCTTTTCGAATCACCGGTCCTCTTGACATATCCATCCTAAAAACATGTGTAGACAAAATCATTCGACGGCATGAAGCTTTACGTACGAGTATTCAGGTCATTAACGGCGAACCGTTCCAGATCATCCACAATGACATTCAGAAACCCTTGAAATACATGGATCTCACCAAAAACCCGAATTGTACTCAAGGAGAGCAGATAAAACATATACTTAAAACTGAAGCCAAAAAGCCGTTCGATTTATCGAAGATCCCACTTTTTCGAATCATTGTTCTGAAGACGGAAAATAGATGTTTTAAATTCTTATTGGTGATACACCATATAATTTCTGACGGCTGGTCCATGACGATATTCATGAACGAACTCACTGCTCTCTATAATGCGTATCGGAAAGGTGAGGCAATAAACTTACCAAAACCGGACATCCAGTACGGCGACTATGCTGTCTGGCAAAAATCGTGGTTTAATGGAAAAACTCGGGAAGACCTTATTGCATTTTGGAAAAATGAACTGAACAATTATAGTGTAATGCTTAATCTCCCCACCGATCGAGCGCGGCCGGCACAGCAAATAATTTCAGGGTCAATCCTTCCC
>CAZYTI010001240.1:0-1897 GCA_964650065.1 uncultured bacterium | reverse complement strand
CTGACAATAGAATCAAACTTTAACTGATAGATTTTTTACTCATATTTTATTATCGTTAATAATTATCGTTGTTGTTTTGGATTTTATTTTTTACTTCATATTCATCTTATCTTTGGGGGATGGATTTGTTCATTGTTCAATCAACAGAAAACCATGTTTTCTAGAACAATGAATCTCTCCCCAAGTTCATCCCCCATAATTTTTTCTTTTTATAGATTCTTCACTTGCCTGCGCCTCAATCGGTGGAAAAAAATAATGTTAAAAGTCATTATAGCCGACGATTCCGATCTCATGCGAGAACGTCTCACCCACATGCTTTCAGAACATCAAGGTGTCGAAATCATAGGACAGGCACGGGACGGTGTATCGGCTATTCGATCCATTCAGGAACACAAACCCGATGTCGTCATATTGGACATAAGAATGCCCAAGGCCAACGGAATCGATGTGCTTCATGATATTTCCAAACGTAAATCGGCTCCCTTGACGATAGTATTTACAAACTATCCCTATCCCCAATATCGAAAAAAATGTTCAGAACTGGGCGCCGATTTCTTCTTCGATAAAACAACGGAATTTGAAAAACTGAATAAAACATTTAAAAAGTTAATCTGTAATCCACAATCGAAATAGGATTACTATTTTAATATGATCTTTCCCCAACAAATACCCTCGATTTCTCCTCCACCTGCCATGGCTCCATTGTGGCGGACGACACCAAAATGGCCTGCCTGTTCCTCTCCCCACACCGGTGAACCGGTATGAGCAGGCAGGCCCATCCCACCAAATCCATCAAAAAATATTCGATCCCATGAGTTAGATTTTTTCAAAAACAATGACATCGCCAGGACCTTTCTTTTTTAATTCCGGCCATTGATCGGGTATGCCGATGGGGGTAATACAGATCCGCTGGTATTTGTCGGGAATATTGAGAATCCCTTTCGTGACATCTTCTGTGATCGAATTCACACAAAAGACAGTTCCATACCCCAGTGCACGGGCAGCCAACATCAAATTCATGGCAGCCAGACAACCGGCTACGATATCGTTGGGAGGATTCCTCGTCTCGGTATTGGCAAGCACAACGACATACACAGGTGCCGAAAGATAATCTGTAAAATACGTCCTGTTTTGCTCTCCAGCTCTTTGGATACATGCCTCTTTAATTTTATCCAGGGTATCCCTATTCTGTATTACCAAAAACTTCCACGCCTGCCTATTCCTCGGAGTGGGCGCATAATTGGCCGCTTCGAGTATTTTCATCAGATGTTCTTTGGGGACGGGTGTGGATTTGAATTTTCGAACAGAACGTCGTTCTATAAATGCATCCCAGATGGACATTTCTTCGGCCTCGAGCGCAAAGGCGTTCTCATAACCCTGGGCAATACCTCCCAACGCTAAACCAGTACCCAATGTTAAGCTGGTTTTCATGAAATCCCGGCGATCCTTTTGATTATTCATGTCATTCCTCCATTTATGATGAACCTTTTTATGAATCGGATCTTAAATTTAAAATGATGATGGATCTATGTCTATTATACGTGAGATTTGTCGCCTTTTCTGCATAAAAATTTAAACTATTTCAATTTATAAGACCATACCGATGGATCAGGATGGTTTAAAGACCAAGCGTTAGTGTCAAAAGTTTTATGAAATAAGTGAGAAAGGCAAGAAACCACAGAGATCACAGAAGGAATATAAAATTTTATTGTGTCACATAAATAATATTTGTCATTTCTCTGTGTGCTCTGTGGTTAATTTTTGACATAGGGATCAGGTAAATGGGATGACGATAAGAACCTATTTATCGGAGATAATCTTGAAGGATGAAAAGGATCTGTTTATGAGACACATTGTAATTATCAAAGGTGTGTGAGTCAACATCCAAAATACGCCG
>CAZYTI010001239.1:1657-1900 GCA_964650065.1 uncultured bacterium | reverse complement strand
TCCAGCCGATCCTCCAGGTCCAGCATTTACAAGATACATATCGATGGCGGTAGTGCAATCCCTGTTCTGGATACATACTGGAGCTGGCCGTATCATGCCAGGGTGCATCCTGACGGAAAAAGCTATGTCTTCTCGTTGGGTATGGAAAATGGTTCCTGGTGGCGAAAAGGTTATCGGGGAAGCAACGCCAGTAAGATCTGGATAAAAGGATTTGCCACCAGGAACCATTTTCCATACCCAACG
>CAZYTI010001239.1:0-1647 GCA_964650065.1 uncultured bacterium | reverse complement strand
GGATAAAAGGATTTGCCGGTCCGCAGGCACAACCTGTCGTATCTGGAGAGAACAACTGTTTTTGGCCCGATTGGAGTTCAAATGGTCAACAACTCTATTTTACCAGCGATAAAGAATTTAATAATAAAAACATCTGGAGTGTATCAAAAGACGGCTCAAATATGCAACCGATCACCCAATTTCGGGAAAAGGATATTAAATGGTTTTCCGTAGCGGCAAATGTGCCTAGGGCCGTTTACGAACGTGATTTCGGAATATGGATGACCGATCTCAACACGGGTGAATCCCTTCGCATCCCCATTGATGCCCCTGCAGAGACGAAAGACAACTGTACTTTCTTCGTAGAGAACGGCTCCGTAAGTGAATTTCGATTATCACCCGATGGTAAGAAAATCGCTGCCGTTGTTC
This sequence comes from uncultured bacterium, assembly GCA_964650065.1. Taxonomy (GTDB): domain Bacteria; phylum Zhuqueibacterota; class QNDG01; order QNDG01; family DSAB01; genus CAZYTI01. The sequence goes on along the minus strand of CAZYTI010001239.1, from coordinate 1,239 downwards.
GGGGAGACATTTTCGTCTTATCGAACGATGGAGGTTATGCCCGGAATATCACCAAAACACCATGGCGGGAACGTGACATCGACTGGGATATAGAGAGTAAGAATCTGGTCTATATCTCAGATGATAATGCAAATCCAGATTTATACATGATTTCTGCACTGGGCGAAGAAAAACCTCACCGTCTAACAAAAACGGATGAGGACGAACTGACGCCTCGATTTTCACCCGACGGGAAATGGATCGCCTATTATCGAGGAAAGCGTGAGATAAGGCTCATTCAGCCCGATGGGAAAAATGATAATCTTCTCATCAAAGATGATTTCGGCGGCCGGTTTGGTGATGAATTTGCCTGGTCGCCCGACAGTCGATATCTGGCCTCCGTACCGCAACGAAACAGCAATTCGGACATTGTTGCAATTCATATTGAATCAAAAGAAAAATTCCCGTTAACCAATACCGCCTATGACGAAACCAACCCGCTCTGGTCTATGGACGGAAAATCCATGGTTTTCTCCTCCAATCGATTCGGTCATAGTTTTCCGGAATTCACAGGGAAATGGGACCTCTATCAAGTTCATTTTGAACCGGAAAAACCGGAATTTGAGGAAGATAAATTTGAGAAGCTCTTTACCACAAAAGAGAAAAAAAAGGCCAACGAAGATGAAAAAAAGGACAAGGAAGAAAAATCCCCTCTGCAGATAAAATTTGAATTGGACAATATCGATCTTCAGACCAAAACAGTGACCAATACCCTGGGAAATGATCGTTATTTTGTCCTTTCGTCCAAGGACACCAGCACGGTTTATTTCGTATCGAATATTGATGGTAAATATCACCTTTGGAAAACAAGTTTAGAAAAGAAGGAACGGGGCAAATATGAACCATTCATGCCTCAGATCAGTAGTCCCCGAAATCTGCAAATGGATCGAAAAGGAAAAAATCTTTACTATTTAAGTGCAGGTAAAATCGGTCGGATCGATATAAATGCCAAAAAGAATAAGAACATCTCCTTTGCAACAAAAATCAGGGTCGATAAGACGGCCGACTATGAACAGATGTTGGGAGAGCTCTACTATACTCTGCAATACTATTTTTATGATCCCGGGCATCATCAGACAAACTGGAAGAAGCTCTACGAAGAATTCCGCCCCGTACTCCAACAAGTTCGTGAGGATCGGGACTTTTATGATTATGCCAATGAGATGATCGGTTTTTTAAATTCTTCCCATACGGGGATCC
>CAZYTI010001238.1:0-1903 GCA_964650065.1 uncultured bacterium | reverse complement strand
ACGGTCGAATGCAAGAACTATTTTGCATGAAATTAAAGAACTTGGAGCCCAAACCCTGGTTTATTTTGAGCATTGGACCCCTTTCGAAGGTGGAGGATTTTCTCCTTATGAGCCCATGTTAAAAAATATTGTTGAAGACTGCCATCGAATTGGATTGAAAGTGCTGATTTATTTTGGTTTTCAAATACCTGAAGTCCCTGAGTATATGGATATAATTGATGAATGCCGGGCGTATTGGGACAGACCGCCGGATTATTATGTTCCCACCGGACAGTATTGCCATTTAGTCTGTTACGGCGGGCCGTATCAGGAACATATACTTTATAACATGAATCGATTAAAGAATGAAGTTGGCATTGATGGTGTTTTTCTGGATGCAAGTGTGAGCTTAATGCGGGGCAACAATCCAGGTACAGAAGCTGGTCTGAAAACCGGGCCCGCAAGCTATGCGCCAACGGTGCCCATTGAGCGGATTCGGAGTTTTGCAAAACGTATAAATAAGATTTTCGTACAAGATGGCGGCATCGTATATGCACATACAAGTGGATCTAGTATACCAACGATAGGATTTGTTACGAATACATTTTATGGTGAGCATCTTGGTCTGCTTTCGATTCAATGGGACAGTATAATGGATTTATTACCATTGGATGTTTCACGTGCGATGTACACAGGTAGAAATACGGGGGTACCAATGGTTCTTATTACCCAAAATATACATCAACATTTACAAGACTTTGTTCCAGACTGGTACGAAAAAGCCTCTGCATGGGGTGATTCACACGGCGCTACAATTTATCCTCTTCTTGAAGTTCCTCTCGCTTCTCAAACCGAAGATATAGTTACTAAGAATAAATTACTTTCTGTTTTTGATGCCGACAATGCCGAATGGCTGCCTTACTGGAAACTTGATGGAACGATAAGCACATCTCCTCAAGATGTTTACAAAATATCGGGTTTCAAGCGAATTGATGGGTCTATTGTTTGTTCTGTAATGAATAATACTGCGCAGGATGTATTGGGGGGATGGGTGGACCTGTCAGGCAGTTTGTTAGAGCCCTCACAAAATCAACAAGCGGTTGAATTGATGACTGGTCAAACGCTTTCGACAGTCGGCAATAAGGTGTTTGTGGATATTCCGGCATATCAACACGTATTATTTTATATTGGCAATAGACACAGGATGGGGGATTTGAAGGAGGATACTTATGTCAATTTGTCGGATTTTGCTTTGATGGCAGAAAATTGGTTTGGTTCTGAAAATGCTTTTGACTATACGCAGAATGGAGTCATTGATATTGAAGATTTAGCAGTTATGCTTGACAACTGGTTGTTTTCAGAAACTGAATTTGTTCCAGAGACTAGGAAAATTGCCGAATTTACTTTTGATGAAGAAACTCTTGCCGACATCGCCGATACCTCAGGGGCAGGTGCTTTATTTATCCCCGGAACTACCATTAGCCATGATGCTAACGGTGTAAGCGGAAATGCCATTGAGGTTTATCCTCGTTCATGCGATATTTTTTTGGGGTGTGAGGGATCTAAACCAGCGATTCTTTGCAACAGAAATTCTATATTAGGTGAGAACTTAACGATTGATTTATGGTGTAAGTTTAAATTAACCTCGCGAACCATGTACATTTTGGGAAGTTCTGTTTCTTACTTAAGATATAATTATCCGCTGCAGCGGATGGAATTTAGTCTTAACATTGACTCCACATGGCAGGAAGTCCATTCATACAACGGTTTTGCGATAAGTCCTGATCAATGGTACCACATCATCGGTCAATTTCATAATAACAGCCTTACATTGACGATAGATGGTGTTTCAGGCGATTCAGTTGTTGCCGAAGGGGAAATTGAATTAGCAGACCCCATTACAATCGGTTCTGATTCGTCACTT
>CAZYTI010001237.1:0-1905 GCA_964650065.1 uncultured bacterium | reverse complement strand
CAACCCGGAAGGGATACCCGTAGTTTTATAATCTCATAGTTTACAAAAGCAAGCACCATAATTGCTAGTCCCCGTTTTCCCTAAAAAATTATGGTGTGGATTGCCACCAATAGCCCTTGGAAAAATGGATGGAAATTAGGATTTGCTACTAATACAAGGTGATGTGGTGCGCATAAAGCTCAAAATGATCTGCGAAAGGCGAAAAATTCACCATATCTAGATCCCTGCACTACTGTCGGAATATAGCCGAAGTGCTAGGCTGATGGTAAAAAATTCTAATTTATTTTGAGTCTATATATTGTACCAAGATCCAAAGCCGTGATTTAGTAAAGGAGAGTTATAGTGCACAGTTCCTGTTACATGATATGTTTCAGAATTTTCGGGAATGAGGACAAACAGGGGGAGTCCTCCGGCAGGTCAAGCAATGGCCTGTTGAGCGAGTCGTAACGGCTTATGTTCTCGTCATAAGGGATAAACCCCCAGACATTCAAATCCATCTCATGTATAATGTCCTCCACCTGTCCATTCCTCTCTCTGGATTTGTTGATGACCAGGCCTGTCCGGCCGATTGTGACAATGCCCCGGCTTTGAGCGATCGCCATGATGTCTCTCGCGGTCTCAAGGCTTCTGTAAGAAGTATCGGCCACGACGAGAAGCGCGTCCAGATGTTGCATTACTCTCCGATTCACCTGTTCGGGACCGGCTTCCCCGTCAATGATGGTGATATCGTATTCCCGGGCCAGTGTTTCAATCCCGTATCGTAAAAGGTCATTGACCGTACAGAAGCATCCCGGGGCTTCCGGCCGTCCCATCACCAGCAGATCAAACCCTTTCCCGGGCGTAACCATTTCTCCGATCACCGTTCCCATATGCAGGTCGGCGATCCTGCGCTTTTCCTCCGGGTTCTCGATGATTTCCCGGCGAAAGTCACCCACTGTTTTGTTCACCGTCATTCCCAGGGTGTAAGGGAGGCTTTTCGCGGAATCGGCGTCTACGGCTAAAATCGTCAACGCGTGTCTATCGATGAGGGTCTTTATCATCAGGGTGGACAGGACCGTTTTCCCGGTCCCACCTTTGCCGGTTACAGCAATCGTTTTCTGCTTCTTGTCAGGAACACTGCTCATCCGATTGCCTCCATGAAATCCCTTATGCTGTTTTTGATGGCATCTGTTCCGGCAAATCTCGGATCCAGGGCATCCACATCAAACACAAGCGTCGTTACACCAAATCTGTCGAAGATCATGTCCCTGATCAGCTTCCCGACCGCCCAGTTGTGCGTACAGCCGACGTGTCCGGCAAAGATTGCTGTATCGCAGTTATAGTCTCCCAATATCTCGGTGGTGCTTTCCATCCAATACTCAACCGGGCTTGAGCCCACATGCGTCATCGGGGTCATCAGCGATCTTTTTGCCAATCCCCTAAACACTTCGTCCCTGTCCTGTACATCTTCGATTGGTGCCGCCTTACGGAATCCGAAGGCATCCATGATCACGACGGCTCCGTACTCCTTTTCCAGCCAGTCCATGATCCCAAAATCAAAAAAAATAGGGTTCTGGATCCAGGCCACCCGTTTTTTCTCTTCGGCCAGCCACCCTTTATTGGCCCCCACCTTTTCAAGACCGAGCTTTAGCTGCATATCAAGAAAATTCACCAGCTGTGGACTTCCGATCATGCCAAGAGCAACAGCGTTCATGGCCAGAAGCCTTCCCGGAAGCGGACAGGGGACGGTCTTTCTTAGCTCCGCAATTTGTTCGAAAAGCGCATACGCCAGGTTGGAGTGTTCAATCACCTCTGCCATTGAAGACCAGTCCAGCCTCTGACCGGTCACGTTTTCTAGAAATGCCAGCGCACCTTTCAGCTCATCTGCAATATATTCATAACCGCGTTCGTTTTCCTGAAAGGGGG
>CAZYTI010001236.1:0-1906 GCA_964650065.1 uncultured bacterium | reverse complement strand
CAATCATAGATTCAAATTTGTGGATCAAGCATAGGTTTTAATATATTTCAATCGAGTCGCGCCTATAATTGTGCCATATGGCAAAGAAAAAGGAAAATGATATAATGTTGATGAACCAGATACATATCTTTGGCAAACGGAAGGAGGGCGTAGCCCGACTAGAGTTTGCCAAAATCATTGTCTTCTTAATTATTGGGAGGTTCATCATGATTAATAACTCTTCTCTTAAAAAATGGGATCGTCTATCGCAAAAGCAACTAAACCAACAATTTATGAATGAAATAATTCATGGCCTGCAATGTTCTCCCTTTGAAGCAAAAGCTGTACTTGAATGCGTTTATAAAGTGTACGGCCCTTATTTTGAAACTAGTGGTCATCTAAAGCCCGGGCAAATTCTATTCCAAGTAATCTCCATCGTCGAAGGGTCAAACGTACGTTTAGTTAACAGCCAACAAGTTACAGTAACTTTGACTTTAGATGCTGGCCAAGATGATCTTAACATCCGGAAAAAACACGGAATAATCGGCTTACGCCAACTTCGTATTCAACGGGTATGCACTGAAGCCTTCCAGCAAGGTGGTTTATTAACCGTTGAAGATTTAGCCAACCGCCTATTCAACTGCGGCGAGCGAACCATAAGTCGCGATTTGCAACAGATGAAAGATCAAAATATTGTTTTGCCTTTGCGCTCAATAATCAAAGATATAGGGCGTTCTATTTCCCATCGCAGTATGATTGTCAAACATTGGTTGCAAGGTAAAGAGTATACTGAGATCGCCAGAGCTACTCATCACAGCGTTGATTCCGTGAAAAATTATATAAGCAAGTTCAAACGAGCAATTGCCCTGAGTGAACAAGGTTTCGATGTGCATACAATTAGCTTTCTGGTTAAACTGTCAGCTTCCCTGGTTGATGAGTACTATCAACTGTATCAGACAAGTAGTGTCATTGCCCATCGGAAGGCTGAGTTGACATTTTTTTTTACAGAACATTTCAATCTATCAAAAACGCAAAAAGGTTCCAATGTCCATAACAACTGATAGTGTTAAGCGATATAACGCTGCTCAATATCGATTTTTCAAACCTGCGGTGGTTAATTTTTTCGCTCAAGAGTTCCCAAAATTTTTCGGGCCGGTGATGCGTGAAAAACTGGCTGATGAACTCATCAATTTATTTGAAACATTGAATCCTGAAACCAAACGTCTAAAACCAGGCCAGATCCTTTGGAACGCATTAGATAAAAATACTAGAGGCGATTCACCAAACCGAAGATATGTACCAGTAGTACTGTCTATCATTACTGATGATGACGTCAGACAACTTATAGAAGATGTTCCAATGTCTTCAATCACAAAAAATGCAATTGCCAGAATTATTCGTGAGGCTTATGAACAAGGCGGAATTCTCTCTGGACGGGATATCAGCCTTTTAACCCTCAGAGGTTCATCATGTGTCTCCCGAATACGAAAAGAATATGAAAAAGAACACAATTGCACGTTACCACATACTGGTGCTCTTCATGACATGGGATCTTGTATATCACACAAAGCTACAATCATACGTAAGGTTGTGGTTGAAAAAAAAGATCCCGCTGATGTGGCTCGCGAGTGCCAGCATAGCCAGCGAGCTGTTGATAATTATTTGAAAAACTATCAAAGAATAAAAACAGCTTATGAATATAAACCTGATATAAATTATGTTCATACTGTTACAGGTATCTCAAAACATGTTGTTAAAGAATATGTGAAAATAAATAACCAAGTTTTTACTTGACTTGCCATATGGCGATATCAGGGCGGGCTTGGGGTCTTTGTGGCAAGATACCTGGGTAGTTACAAAAAAAATTACTTTTTACGAAACATGAAAACCATGTCGGATAGCTCCTTTACAATACTGTTTGATTTAT
>CAZYTI010001235.1:0-1909 GCA_964650065.1 uncultured bacterium | reverse complement strand
GCTGGTATATGGAGGTGTTCCCTTTACTTTCATAATACATATACCCATTCGCGATCTTTCCGGTCCATGTTTCCCCATCCTGGATATACGGCCATTCGTGCTGGTTATCATCAAAATCATCGAAAAAGATGTCGGTCCTCTGGGAAGAAGAATAATCGTTATAATTTGATTGGGCGATGGATTGCTTCGTTATCATCTGAGAAGTGATTAAAACAAAAAGGATGAAAAGAGTACTCTGAATTTTCATTGCTTCACCCTTCCTAAAGTTACTCAAACTTAAAATGATGAATTATTCGTTAATATGCAAATTAATAAAGAAGAATTCAATATGATTTTGAATTTATCAGAATAAGAAATTTGAAGTGGTCTCCACCTCAGAGGTGGAGACCACTTAGAGGACTCAATCAATATAAAAATCATTTCACAATACTCAGCGGAAAATCTATACCTCGGGAGTCTGCCACCGGAAACTGGGGCTGCTGCCGGTACTTCTCAGACAGCTCCGGGATCATATTCTCCAGATATGCATCGATCTCTCTCACAGTGACACGTTTGTCACTTCACCTTCCCCACCGGAAATCCCTGTCCGCTTGGCGAAACAACGGGATACTGGGCTCGCTGGAAGACTTGCTCCGCTAAAATGGGCACCTCATCCTCAAGATAGTTGGCCAACTCGATGGTCTTAATAAATCCGTCCCCGTCCAGATCGGCTTTGCCTTTTAGCCCCTCGGAGAGGACAAAGGTAAACAGGCCGTGGCCCTGATATCCCTCTAACGCCTCCTGCGTAGAAGTCGATGCCGATAGGATCGTGGATCCCACAGCCCGGCTCAGCACCTTCATGGCCGTGGCCTCGCTCATGCCCCTCGTTAATACAGCCACCTGAATCGCTTCACCCAGTGCGGCGGAACTGCAGGTATCCAGAATGATCAGTTTCTTACTGGTGGGAATGTTGGCAATCAGCCCCTTCAACGTGTTCTGACTAATGGCATCGGTTTTTAATTTGCGCGTGGACACGGCGCCGACATTGGAGGTCAGGAGATAATACTCCCCTTCATCCACGGTGCCGTGACTGGCAATATACAATACAAAGAGATCCTGAGGATTCAGGGACTTCAGTCCCTCCAATTCGGCAAGGAGGTTCTCCCGGGTGGTCTCAGAGGATGTTGTCAAAATTCGTACGTTCACTTTTTCAAATAGGCCTTCAGCCGTTGACTGAATGGTTTCGGCGAACAAGCCTGCATCCGCCGAAGGATAGAGCAGTTTGAGATTGGGATTTCTGAATTCATCGATGCCGATGATCAGGGCATGGAGGGAAGGCTTTGTAACAATCGAAATATTGGCCTCTATGGAATGGAGACCATCTGCGCTCTGAAGGGTGTTGTCCTGATTAAAGGCAATGCCTCGCAGGTTATTCAGACCCGACACCAATTTGACCGTATAGGTTTTTCGGATCTCTCCCTTCTCTAATTTCGGCTGAATGGAAACGCCCCTTCCCCCATCGAGGATGATGGCCGAGCCGTTCAGAAAAAGACGAATATCGCCGATACCGCCCCCCTGGTCTGTGATGGACAGTGTCACCTTCACTTCATCCTTGTAGATCTGCGAAGGGGTATCGACAATGCTCACGATGGGAGACGGTTTGAGTTCATCGATCTTTAAAAATCCATCGAGGGATTCACCGGCCAGAGCCAGTTCTACCAGATCCGGACGATAAAACGATTCGTAGTACCGATCAATGTCGATGATCTGAACACCTCTGACAAAGTGGATATAATTTCGATAATTCCCCTCTCCGATAAAATATCCTTCAGGTGTGATTGTAATATTTGCATCATCAAATATATACACTGTAGCGAGCAGCCTTCCATCCCGCTCCCAGATTTTAACGGTACCATCACTACTGGCTGAA
>CAZYTI010001234.1:0-1913 GCA_964650065.1 uncultured bacterium | reverse complement strand
TTTCACCTTCCTATCATCTGTTTGTGTGATGAACCTGGCTTTATGGTGGGGTTAGAATCTGAAAAGCAGGGCATTGAGCGAGCGGGTGCCCGTCTTCTGTCTGTGACCTGCGACAGCCGCATGCCTTGGTGTACGATCGTCGTTGGTCGGATGTACGGTGTTGCAGGGATGTGTACTCACCGGCCAGAAGGTATGTTTCGCCGCTACTGCTGGCCTTCGGCAAATTGGGGTTCCATGCACATCGAAGGTGGCGTTAAAGCCGCCTATGCCTCTGAGATTAGATCATCCCACGATCCTGAGGCGAAAACCAAAGAAATAGAGAATAGATTGAAAGCCATTGCGTCTCCGTTTCTCACAGCCGAGTACACCGGACAGGAGATGATCGACCCTCGTGAGACACGCGAGTGTCTTTTCGAGTTCGTAGAGGACGCTCAGCCCATTTTACGTTCACAATTGGGTCAGACATCTATACACCCCTTTCTCCCATAGGAAGCATCTTGGAGTATCATTCATAGGCCTCCATGCAATTTTAAGGGCCGCCGCTTAGTTCGGGTTTTTTGAATTGATAAAACCGCAAGATGTGGTATATGATTTATTTCAATAAAAACGAGCTCTTTTACTTGTCGTCCCCGGCAAATCACATCTTTTTAAAGGTAATTTTCATGAAGTTTGCCTCGCAAGAGCGCAATTATCGCGACTTGACTTCAATCAGGCTATTGAAACAAAGAAAAACTTGGATGCAATGTTTTCTTAATCAAACAATTTAATCATATAAAGAAGCCGTTTTTCTGTGGAGAACCAGAAATGGAAAGGAACCCCAATGAAAAGAAAAAAACTAGACCTAACACCCATTGAAATGAATACTCCCAGAATTAATAAATTTAAGAAACTGCTCGAACTGGCTAAATCCGACCCGGTACTGAAACAACGTTTGCTGGAAGAGGAATTCCCGGATGGGACGGAGAATCAAACAGGTACTGCTATACCCATCAACGTATCTCTGAATTATGAGGATCAAATATTACCGTTTAAAGTCACTGAATATTTCATTAATAAAGCCGGAACAATACTTTTAATGGATTGTCCGTGCCGTACAGCCAATAAATGCAAAGACCATGATGTCACTTTGGGTTGCACCTGGCTAGGTCGGGGGGCGGGGAAAATAGACCGGTCAAAATGGCCGGGAGCACGTCTGGTCACTAAAGAAGAGGCTTTGGAGCGCGAGCGTCTGGCTTTCGAAAATGGTTTGGTTCCCCACTTGGGGAAGTTAAGAGGGGACGCAAAGATTTACAATGTATTGGATTACGAAAATGAATTCATGTCTATTTGCCATTGTTGCTCTTGCTGCTGTATTGTTAGTACGGTCAAATATGGCCCAAAGGAGATGAGAGAACCTATCAAAAGAATGGATGGTGTTGAAGTAAACATAGATGCTGATGAGTGCACAGGCTGCGGTGAATGTTTTAAAGTCTGTATTTTTGATGGGTTGGAAATGAAAAATGATAAAGCAATAATTAATCAGGAAAATTGCCTGGGATGCGGTCGTTGCGAAAGAGTATGCCCTAGTGAGGCAATTTCCATTTCAATAGATGATTACAGCCAGATTAAAAAGTTGATCGCAAGATTCGAATCGCGCGTGGATATAACCGGTTAATTTATAAATGACAAGCTGTCGGTAAAAGTCGCAATCAACGGGACGACAAAACAATACACATAGAAGCCAACTATAATGGCGAACCTGATCTTCGATATTTTTTTAGGCTTTGATGCGGTTGAAATCGTGATGCATTTTTTCTTTTTCCCAGTAATCTAAGAACTAATTATAGGATTACAATAGCGCGACATCCCTTAACGGTGTGGGCTATCGACTCCTGTACGTAACAAAATGATGGTTGACTAAAATATTCTAAAAA
>CAZYTI010001233.1:0-1914 GCA_964650065.1 uncultured bacterium | reverse complement strand
AGGCCGAAATCGGGTCACAGCAAGGGTCATCGGCCCGGACTCGACCAACGCAGTTTACGAACAGGAAATCGTATACAATAAAGTGGATGCGATCCGTGATCCCTTTCCTCTATGGATCGATCCCAAGTCTGTGGAACCCTCTATCGATCATACATTGCTGGCAGAAGATAACATTCGTATACGTTTCATGGGATCTAAAGGACAGAAAGCTTTTGCACAAATTCGTCCGACAAAAAACAAAATTCCCCTGAGCAGAAAAGACTATGGGGATTATAGTCTCTATCAGGGGGATCTGCACCTGTCCTCCCTGAAAAAGGATAAGGCACATCACATCACCATCCATCTTGAACCTGTATCCTCCAAATCCCGCCGGCAACAAATGCGTTATCCCATCGAGACGAAACTCGTCGTTCAAAACCCGGAGCATTTTCCCCTGGTGAAAACCAATCGTTCCGACGTCCTGATGACCCACAATCTCGGTCCCATCCGTCTGGGTGGACCCATCATCGGTGAATATGGGCCGGGGATTGTGTTACAGGTCAGTGGAGAAATCGGAGATCATTATCGCATTCACCTGAATCGAAACGAGACTGGATTTATACGTAGAGAAAATGTGGAGGTCTTACCCAGGGATCATGTAAGACCCTCTTATTACATCCGTTCATTACACGTCTCCCCATATGACAATATGGATATCGTGAGTATTCCCTATCACGAAGCTGTACCCTATGCTGTGATCCCGGAACCGGATCAGAGTCGGATCAAAATCTCCCTTTATGGAGTCAAGACTTCGAGTACATGGATCACCCACCTCGACAGTCTCAGGATGGTAAAAAGGGTCACCTGGCAGCAGGTGACACCGGAGACGTATCAGGTCATCATCCATTTGAAAACCCCGAAAATTTGGGGATATGAAGTGATCCCCAAAGGATCTGTTCTCCAATGTCGTGTTAAGTACCCACCAGATTTAACATGTGACAGCACAGGTCTCTCCCTCAAAGGAGTAAAGATCGCCATTGAAGCCGGGCACGGTGGACACAATCTGGGAGCCGTCGGTCTATCCGGATTGCCTGAAAAGTCTGTAAATCTCCATGTTGCCCGGGAACTTGAAAAAATATGCCTGGCCAATGGCATGGAAGTCATCCAGGTACGAGACATGGATACGTATATGTTGTTATCTGAGAAACGAAATAAAATAGAAGGTTCTGATGCAGACTTGATGGTCAGCATTCATGCCAATGCAGGCAGTGGACGGGGCGGTTATTTACGGGTGTCAGGAACCAGCACGTATTATCATAATCCGTTCTGGGCGGAATTTGCAGAAATCATGTATCGGAATTTATTGGAATTACCGTTGAATGAATTCGGTACGGTGGGTTCGTTTAATTATCGCGTCATCCGCCTTGCTTCATGTCCGGCCATACTCGTGGAGCAGGCATTCATGGACCACGCCGAAGACGAAGAAAGATTGGCTTCCCCGGAATTCCGTCGCAAAATGGCCCAAAAAATATTCCCTTAAATATTTTTTGTGCCATTTTTCGACCGAAATATGGGGAATCCAATCATTTTAAGAAGAAATATTTTATATATTCAAATATTTAAGGGAATATTTGAATATATAAAATATTTGACCGCTGATTAAACTGATTTCACAGATTTTACTGATGATATTATACGATGCATGGAATTTTTTAATCCCATCATTCATCAATCCCTGTGTAATCTACTACAATCAATATTATCTGTGCTCCTCCTCCGTGTAATCTGCTTAATCAGCGGTATCTGTGGTTATATCAGCGAAATCTGCTTAATCTGTGGTCGCGGTATATATCTCTTCTTTCATCTTTTCCGCATCCCAATCACCGTAAACGCCGGTGCCAGTGATCACCCAACTCCCTATAATGCTATCAATCT
>CAZYTI010001232.1:0-1915 GCA_964650065.1 uncultured bacterium | reverse complement strand
GGACCTCCCGCGATTCTATCAATTACAGGGTACATCCACTCAGGAGCATAGATTCTATCTTTTTTCAACATCGCTTTTGTGCTGCTGTCCATTGTATTCTTTATATGTTCAATATGCTGCTCTTTAATTTGCCTTTTACCAATGTATCTTAACGCATGAATCAATGCTGCGCTGGACTTCCCATTCATAGCCAAATTACGAGGAGTTGTTTTTTTAAACAGGATCTCCTGCCTCCCTATTTTTATACGGCGGCTGGGACCATCTGTTAAAAAGATGATTTTCGCTGGGACTTGTTCAGATAAACCTAACATATTAGCTGCAAAAGCCCCTGAAGGCTGAATACGCACTGCATCACGTAAGGCTATAGCCTTAGCGATTTTTTGAGGGTTCGGCGACAGGAGCCCGATGGTCGGATGCTTTTTAGGATATTCATATAGACCTCGAATGAGCCGACGGATGACGCCTTCTTTCTCTAATCGATGTAATTTAATACGAATTGCTTCGGGGCTTCCTATGTCATAAAAATTTTTAGGAGAAAAGCACCAACCCCTTCCATGACCATATATTCGATTTATAATATTATTTGCAACAGTTTGCATCTCTATTAATAGCTCCTATTTGTAACTAAATATATATATTTTTTGTTACGATGTCAAGTCTTTTTTTCTTTAGAAATATAAGAAGATGCCTTTTATTTACTATTAATTATCTTTCAGCTTCATCAAATTACCCTTACATGCTCCTAAAGATAATTGACGATATTAAATCTACTTGATATATTAGATGTAGAGAAAAAAGATATGAATACTTACAAAAAATTGATTCTGCTTACGTTTATCCCCTTGATTCTAACAGTTTATCTCTCAGCTCAGAATACACAGCCGCAGGACCAAAAAGGATTTACTAGAGGGAGCCTAAAATTTGCCACTAATGTACTTCCTTCAACCTCAATGGAACTTGTCCACCGGCCAAAATCAGCCTTAAAAAAACCTGATGGGGATTTTGCTGAAATCGAACTTTTCGGATACCTGGACCTGGAATTAAAAGCAACTAATGGCGAAGGGCATGATGTTGCGATCTATGCAAGGAGACCGCAGGTCGGCGCCCAAGCTGAGACAATGCATTATCTGGTTTTTACAAAAAAAGATGAAGATGAATGGATCTCCTTAGGAATAGGCGGAGGGAACACAAGTCCTGAAAAATTCGATCTGGGAGACTTGGAAAGTATAACCATGATCAGGATCATATACAGAAATCAAAGACGTCTTTATGACTCCCATATTGATATAAGAGACATCACCCGCGCAAGATATAGGATATTGGTTGATGCAGTGGAAGCAATTCATTAGCCTGAACTATTCAGGTTAATTAGAAACTCATGCTGTTTCAACTTCTATAACCCAGTAATCGCACGTTGTACGAATGAATCGAACCTCATTATAGCACTGGCCAGGTACGGGGAAAGAATAATTTCTCATACAAACGCAGAGCATAAAGATCTGTCATGCCGGCGATAAAATCCCGGACTCTTTTTTCTGCAGGATCATTTTTTGGGTAAGTATTAATATAATCATCCGGATTTTGCAGAATATACTCATAAAGGTCAGTAAGAATTTTCCTGACCTGGCGGGACATATGCTGCGCTTGTTTGTGAAAATATACTTTCTCATATAGAAACTCCCGCAATTCGATTACGGTTGAATAAATCTTTTCAGTCATAACAATTTTGGCAAGCTCTGTTTTGATACTAGATTCGACTACATCCTCTACCATTTTATCTATCCGATTAGCATACCATTTTCCTAATATATCAACCAAATGAGACGGAATATCACTTTTTTTTATGATCCCGGCGCGGATTGCATCATCAATATCATGATTTACATAAGCGATCACATCGGAAATCCTGACTACT
>CAZYTI010001231.1:0-1917 GCA_964650065.1 uncultured bacterium | reverse complement strand
TTTGCTTCTTTTGGAGGTGCTGACGCTTTTCTTATTGTTGCCTAGCCGAAAGTATCAGGATTGCACGACATGGTACGAGTCGCTGCTCTTGCAGCCCATTTTAAGGTTCCGATGATGTTGTGTGTAAATAAATTCGATCTAAATATAGATCAGACAAAAATGATTGAGGGCCTGGCAAAGAGGAAGAAAATTGAGGTAATCGGACGAATACCCTTCGATCTGATATTTACCAAATCCATGATCCAGAGAAAAACCATTGTTGAATATAATAGCACATCACCTGCTGGGATAGCAGTTAAAGAGATCTGGGGAAACATCATGAATTCCTCTTCGATGAACCGCATAAAAATAAACTCTCAAAATATAAACATTAAAGGAGAATTATGACTATGAAAAATGGAAAAATAGCCATCCCCTCCATCGGTTCCGGTGGATTAAATGGTCAGCGATCAGGCCATTTCGGACATTGTGACGTGTTCACGGTGGTAGATGTTGAGAATGGGGAAATTAAGAATGTTTCAACTATTCAGAATGTGGAGCACGTTCAGGGTGGATGCATGGTGCCCGTCAATCTTTTGGCCGAACATAAGGTGAATGCGCTTATCGTCGGGGGTATCGGAATGCGGCCGCTTATGGGATTTAAACAGGCTGGAATCGAAGTCTATCATGATGCAGAGCGGATCGATATCAGTCCTGTAGTAGAAGATCTGATAACGGGTAAACTGCCTATCATTGCAGATGACCAGGTGTGTGGTGGGGGTAGGGCAATGAATAAATCGTAAATTGGAGCATTGAAAAATGAGAATAGCGGTAACATCCAAGGGCAGGGACCTTGATTCTCAGATAGATCCGAGATTCGGGAGAGCTGCTTATTTTCTTATTGTTGACACTGACAATCTGGTAGTGGTGGAGGTGTTAGATAATTCGCAGAACATCAATGCCTTCAAGGGGGCCGGCATTCAGGCGGCCACATTAATGAGCGATAAAAAGGTGGAAGTACTGCTAACCGGCTTTTGCGGCCCCAATGCATTCCGGACGCTTGCAGCAGCCAAAATCAAAGTGGTCAATGATATCAGCGGAACTGTAAGAGAAGTTGTGAATTCATTTAACCGGGGCGAACTCTCATTTGGTCACGCGGCCAATGTTGAAGGGCACTGGTAGGCAGGTAACGGTGAATACAGTGCAATGTTCAAAACCCGTTATAGGAAAAAGGATAATCAAGTTAATCATAAGTTGAATGAAAATTTTTTGCAGCGTGGACCGTATTAATTTCATCCAGCTCACGCGACAATACCATTGCCGTAATATTGAGCTTGTAAGTTTGGTGATAATACGGGCACATTTATCACCTGTTTGAAAATCGTCTACTGCACCGCTGGTTATCTAAGGGTAATCTTACTTTGTGTAAATTATGTTTTAAGGAATGCAAAAAATGAGCAACATACAAGAACCTGAACAAATTAACAATATGTCTGAAAAGGAATTACTTTCAAATCTTGGTTACTCTCAAAAAGCGATCTATTATTATATCCAAAAGCCTTATCTTGGTGAAATGGATGACGCCGATCAGGTGTTTGAAATGAAAGGGACTTGTGGAGATACGATGAGAATTTATCTCAAAATCATAAAGAATACTATAATAGATGCAAGGTATCAGGTAATAGGATGTCCGGGAACGATTGTCTCTGCTATGGCGGTTGTAGATCTTATCAAACGCCGGCATATAAATTTTGCTCGGGTCCTTGATGACCACGATGTTTTTTCTCTCCTTGAAGAAATACCTGCAAACAAACACCATTGCATACAGTTATCCGTCAAGACGCTCCATAAAGCGATAGACGAGTGGCGGAAGGGAACTCGGCATAATCAGTCGAGTCTATTTCGTTGGTTAGATTCACAGGCCATCTTATAAATAAT
>CAZYTI010001230.1:0-1920 GCA_964650065.1 uncultured bacterium | reverse complement strand
GACGTTAATAATAATTGGGAGCAGTATTTGGAAAAATTTTTGGAGGAATAAAAATGACTGCATATGGTAAACTCACTGCTTTGCTATCCTCAGAATTTAATAGATACCTTATTGAACATGGCGAAGTCGCTGAGATGGTACCGAAGGGTGCATTGGTGATATTTCAAATAGACGGCGAGCCTTCTTTTAATAAATGGAGCCGGGAAATATCGAGAAGAAACAGAGAGAAGGGACAGATGTTTGTTTACGTCCGTGTGAAGAAATGGCGGCAGAGAGCATGTTTAGAGGAATTGGAGGTTAAGGCAGGATGATGAAAAGTGGATTCCTCTAAAGTACTTCAGAAAAGATGCCCCCTCCCTTCCCCAAAGCGAACCGCAGGACCAAAGGAGGCGCAAGAAAAGAAAATTTCGGATTTCGGATTGCGGAGAAGACAATTAAGAATTTTAGAATTTTGGAATATCATTTTTTGGTATCATAGATCAAATTAAATAAGTTGCCATTAGAGGCAACTTATTTTATATTGAACAAGTGAATCATATATTCAATTTAAGGGGATTATAAATGCAGACTGCAATTTTAACGAGTCAGTCAAAATCTGATCTTAAACTTTTATTGGAACTGGCTAAAAAAATAGGGATAAAAACTAAAGTTCTCACGCATGATGAAATTGAAGAATTGGGTCTAATATTAGCCATTAAAGAGGGTAGAACAGGTGAATATGTGGATACAGAGAAATATTTAGAAAAAATTAATGTATGATTGTCCGAATTGACAAAAGTTTTGAAAAGGATGTGGAAAGAATAAAGGATCGGAACATTCTGAAAAAAATAACCAATTGTATTGTACATGTCAAAGAGGTGGATAGTTTGTCGGAGATTAAGAATATTAAAAAGCTTAAGGGATTTCCAAAAGGCTATAGAATACGACTTGGTGAATATCGGATCGGATTGATTATATATGGTAATACGGTAGATTTTGTTCGCTGTCTTCATCGTAAAGATATTTATAAGTATTTTCTTTCTGATTAAACTGATTGATCCTGATGAAGATTTCGAATCATGGATTTGGTATAAAATGCATTTCGAATTTATAATATGTGTTGTAAAGAAGGGTAGAGATGTTAGCTCGAGGGGGAGATTCATTTTAATCGGTGGGATAATTATGGGCATGTCGAGGGGGTGGAGGAGAGTGGGGTGAGGTGGAGGCTGGGGGTGTGCTGGGTAGGTGGATGGGGGGTTACCAGCCATGCCACCCCACCCGAAAGCGAACCGCAAGAAGAGATGCCCCACCCAAAAGCGAAACGCAAAGGCGCAAAGGAGGCGCAAGGGGCGCAAGAAAGGAAAATATTTAGATTTAAAAGAGTGGGATGGAGGGAATAGGTAATAGGGGATAAGGGATTTAGGGTAAAAAATAATTTAGATTTTTTACATATCAATTTTTAGTATCATTCATCAATAAAAAACAGTTGCCATCATAAACAACTTTTTTTACATTAGATTATATTTAATAAGGAATCGTTGATAAAAATAATTTGTATTTGCAAATATTAAGAATGTTGCTCCAATGCCGATTTTGTCAGTAGAAAAACCTTTACGTGATAAGTTGGGGGATGAGGCCACGGATTCCCTTGTTAACTTGATCAATCAGGCTCAGAATGATCAGAAGAAGGATATTTTGACTTTTGTGGAAGAGAAGTTTGAACGGAGACTTTCGGAGGAGATTGGGAGCGTTCGTAACGAAATGTATAAGGTAAAATCTGATATCATAAAATGGATGTTCATCTTCTGGGTGGGTCAGGTTGGCATGCTCGTTGGGATTTTATTTGCATTTTTTAAATGATTGGTTCGTCAATTGTTGTCTTGCGTGCTTTGCGGTTAAAAAAACGCGAACCACAAGTGCGCGAGGGAGGCGATAGGGAGA
>CAZYTI010001229.1:0-1921 GCA_964650065.1 uncultured bacterium | reverse complement strand
CGCGGATTGCGAACTGTGCGTGGAAGTTTGCCCGGTGGATGCAATAACCATCGCTTCGGACAAGGGGGGTGGAGATGATCGAACAAGCTAAGGTGTCCTTCGAATTGAACGAGGAGATGCTGGCCCTCATTGCCGGAGAATTTGATATCCGGCAATTGGTGAGCAGGTTTTCTCAGGCCATTTCGGGAAAGGCATTGGAAGAAATTGAAGCCATCGCCGAGGAAATTTTTTCCCGTTACGGTTCTGACTGGATAAAAAGATCATTGCAACTGGGACAAGAATACACAGATCGCACTTACGAAGTTCTGCTGGCGGCGATCGACTCCACCTGCGGTCACCTCCGGTTTCCCTTACTCCCACAACGATTTCTGGAGATCGCTTATCTTGCCACCCATGGGATGGAACTTCTTCCCGTATATGAAAACAGTTCACGGCGGCTGGTTTATCGGATCGACGACTGCAAAATGTTTCAAACCCTCGAAGAAGCCTGCGGTAAAGCGGCGACCGGCATAATGCCCTGCAAACATGCCTGTATAAATGCCTGCAGGACCTTGTTTGACGATTTGGACTACTCTGAAGTACTCATTGAGATGGAGGCCTCAACGAACACCGAAGGATATTGCAAGTTTGTGATTGCAAGGACCCAATCCGGATGAATCGGAAAAACCTGGTCCTATGGGTCACGTCGTATATCCCTCTTTACGGGAGTCGGAAACAGAGATGAAATTAGAGCCTGGCTCTCCAGATGAGGCTTTTTAGACTCTTCGCAGATTAGTGGGGGAAACGGGCTTTGGAACCTTTTAAATATCGAATATTGAACGCTGAATAATGAATGTCGAAGTAAGGTATTCGACCGTTTTTAATATAAAAAGATAGAACGACCTGCCCGACGTATTTGCCCCTGTCCGCCGTACTTACTATGGCAGGCGGGAGCGATTCCATACTGCGATATTCGAAATTCCTTGTTCGATATTCGCAAATTTGAATTTCGCATTAATCCACGAAGCCCCGCTTTTTATTTAAAATCTTATATGGCCTATGGTTCGAGCTTCAGGCTGTCCAGGAAGTCCAGCACAATCGATTCGAAAACCCGGGGCTGGTCGATGTTGACGCCATGGTCGGCATCGTCAATGATTACCTTCTTGGCCCCGGAGATCTTCTGCGTCATGTAGTCCGTGGCCGCGAGGTAACCCTCGTCTCTTTCCCCGCACACAATAAGGGTTGGCACCTTGATGGTGGGGAGAATGTCCAGACCCCAAGGGTTAATCATCACCCCGAGACAGATATTGGCCAACCCCTTGGGATTCAGCTTTATCATCACATCCGGGGTTGTATAATAGTCTTTCTTGGAATACTCACTCTCCATGAATCCCTTCATCCCCCGGGTTTCCAGAACCCTCGCGCAGTCTGTCCTGTTCTGGTTCCAGTCCTTGGATTTTTCCGGGGTTCGGTAGCCGGGCCCGGTGTCCATTAAGATCGTAGCAGCTGTCATATCCGGATGCTGATTGTAGAAATGGATACTGAGATAGCCACCCAGGGAAAGCCCGCTTATTACGGCCTTTTGGATTCCCAAATGACCCAAGAGCTGGTAAATATCCTCAACCACGATGTCCAGCGTATACCTGGAAAGGTCATCCGGGGCATCGGTCTGGCCATGTCCCCTCAGGTCGCAGGTGATGAAACGATACTTCTTGGAAAAAGCAGCCACCTGGCCATCCCAGGACTTGGTGGTTCCGGCAAACCCATGGATGAAAATTACCGGAAATCCACTCCCGTTGTCTTCATAGTACAAATCGATCCCGTTTATCATCGTCTTTGGCATGTCACTCCTCCTTAGTCCCTGCAATCTTTCGACCTGTGCGAATACGTGAACACCATGAAAACCGGAACTTAAGGCTTTTTCTTCCAGGCGATATCAATT
>CAZYTI010001228.1:0-1922 GCA_964650065.1 uncultured bacterium | reverse complement strand
CTTCAGACCTTTTTCGACAGTCTCCAAAGGTCTCATTCATTTAAAATCGACACTTCATGTGAAACGCAGATGGCAATTAAAGAGTACACGGTACAAAAGGATGTTATCTCAGGAGGACATCCATGAGGAAAAATAAAAAGATCTTACCAATACTCATCATCATCCTTTCAAGTATTTTTACACCTGCTTCCGCCCAAACGCCACCCGAAACCTGGCAAGCTAACGAAATCGGTTCATTCCATTTTACCGGCCTGGCCCAACACGATTACCTGAACGTGGACTGGATCCGCACGGCCATCCCCTGGTGTCTACTCCAGCCCGATTCTGTGACATGGGACTGGAACCGGTTTGAGAATCGCATCCAACAAGCCATGAATGCAGGGGTAAAAATCCTCCTCACACTCCGCATCGGCCAGGGCTGGATGAATGGCATGCCGCTTTCGGAGGAGGAGACCTACACCCTGCCACCAAAAGACTTGTCAAGCATCTGGAACGAGCAGTTCGGCCACAGCCGCAATTACTACAATTTCGCATATGAAATCGTGAAGCATTTCCATCCCGCGGCTATCAATATCGAAAATGAAGCCAATGCGAATAATTTTTATCGGGGTTCAGTCGATGATTACATCCGTATCCTGAAGACCGCAAAACTCGCAGCAGACAGGGCCAATCCAGGTACCTGGGTGCTGGACAGCGGTTTTGCCTGCCGTGCCTGGGGCATCACCGTTGCATGGGATCGGTATCAGTCGGGAAACTGGAATCAACAAGAGACTTTTGATTTTTTACTCGATTACGCTTTACATTGGGCAGATGTATTACAGAATCCTGAACAATTGGATGAATTCTTTCAAAACGGTCAGGATCACATCGAATTTATTCAGAATGCCATCCCATTATTCAAAAACAACATCGACCTGCTCAATTTTCACAATTATTCCGACTACTCCCTCATCGATACGGTTATTGTCTGGATTCGTGAAAAAATGAATGAAGCCGGTTATCAGGCCCCCCTCTTCTGTAATGAGCACGGCATTAAGATCGACCCCGATTCATTCTATGATAAACAGGGTCTCGATCAGGCTGTAGACATGTTCAAGCAAGTGATTACCATGTGGGCTATGGGTGTGGATGTAACCATTCGGTTTCCCTTCGACAAGGAAGACACCGGTGCCGTCGGACTTTTCAACCATCCTGATTCTCTGTGGTTGGCTGCTCATACCTTACGGCTCTTGGGAAATAAAATAAGCGGCCGCTGCCGGTTCTCCGGGGCCATCTCCTCAGGTCCGGATGTATATCGTTACGCGTTCAGCGATTCTTGTGGGAATGATCTTCTGGAAGCGGCATGGAGCGAAAGCGGTAAGAAAGACATAACCATCCAAATGCCTCCGACAGTCACCGACGTACTTCTTAACGATGTGATAGGCAACACGACCGAAATCAATGCATTAGGTGGGGTATTAAACATCACACTCAATTCCACACCCTTAATCATAGAATTTATCCATCATCAAACCGGATTGGATGACAATCAAGTTGAGTTGCTGCCCTTACAACCCTTTCTCTACCCACCCAATACCAACCCATTCAACACAAGTACGACCTTTCGATTCTATATCCCACGGAAGGAATTTATCAAGTTAACCATTTTCGACATTCTTGGAAGAGAAGTCGTCACCCTGGTAAACGAAATGTATTATTCAGGAAATCACTCTGTCATTTTCAATGCTCAAGATTTATCCAGTGGTGTGTATCTCCTTAAACTGAAATTCGAAACAGTGACACAAGTGAAAATGATGGAATTAATAAAATAAAAATCAACTTGACTATATTTATAGGGATTAATAAAATTTCAACTTTTTTTCATGTATGGTTTCACGATTTAATTTTTTAATCATATTTTGTATAGAGAGCCATATTATTAT
>CAZYTI010001227.1:0-1922 GCA_964650065.1 uncultured bacterium | reverse complement strand
GGTAGAAATAATTTAATATAGGTACTCGTTACTTTCGATATTAAAATAGAGAGGTGAACCATGCATAAGAGAAGACTAATTCTAAGCGTTATTATGTGGGTGAGTTTGCTTGTTCCCGTTACACTTCTTTCACAAGCGCTCAAGACGCCCCTGGATCAAAAAGTTCTCGATATATTGACCAATGAGATTTCGGGCCAGATGATTTTTAACAATGAGGTCATGTTGGCCGGTGCACCCTGGGTCAGGGAACTCAACGAGTTCACAGATACGTTTTATGAAGCTAAAAAGATACACGAGATTGCCGAAAGCTACGGCATCGAAACGACGCGAATCGAACGTCATAAAAGCGAGGGGCAATTTGAATATCCCCTGGAAGGCGAATTTTGGACTCTGGAACCGAAACAGCAACTGGTGGCCCGCTTGGGAGCCGATGCAGCCCTGGTGGCCCGCAGTTCGCAGACGGTTGATGTGACGGGTGAGTTGATATATATTCCTCCTATGCGAAGCGATGACATCGATGCGATGATTGCCGCTGGGGAACAGGAAAAATACAAGGGAAAAATCGCTCTCATGTGGTCCCATGCCCGGGGGAATCTGGTCAAAGCACTGGACACGGCTGGTGTGAGGGGGATTATCTCTTTTTCATCCCGTGACCGCTATCTCGATCCAAATCAGGTGGTGTACGGAAGAGGATCCTATGGTCAGGGGCAGAACCTCCAGTTCGGTTTTTCCATATCCTGGCGTCAGTGGTCCGAGCTCATGGAAGACCTGCAGTACGGTGGAAAAATCGTTGTCCGATGTAAAGCCCGTGTCGAGTCTTTCAAAGACAAGTACGAAACCGTATATAGTTGGATTCCCGGAACAGAGCCTGGTAAAAGAGGCGTAATATTTACTGCACACTTGTTTGAAGGGTATACTAAACGGGGGGCCAATGACAACATGAGCGGCTGTGTCATTCAATTGGAAATACTGCGTGCTCTGACCAAGCTCATCCGGGAGGGAGTGCTTACCCAGCCACGCAGGACGATCTTTTTTATTTGGCCCAATGAGATCGGGGGCACCTACGAATTTATCAAGCAAAACACAGAATTGATCGACCAGTGGAGTATCAACATCAATATGGATATGGTGGGAGAGGCTTTGCGCATGAATAATTCCCTTTTTACCATGAGTGAATGTCCCAATCATCTGCCCAGTTATCTTGACGGCCTGGCCAAGTCCATCATGAACTATGTGTGGCGGACCAATGATATCGTCTATCTTCCGGATTCACCCAGAGGTCGACGCGGTGGGCAGCACTTCCCGATCCCCATGATGGAAAAGAATGGATCCTCAGATGCTTTTCGATTCTTCATTCACAGTGCAACGGGCGGGAGTGATCATATCTGTTTCAAGAATCCGACTGTGGGTGTACCGGCCATTGAATTTTTCACCTGGCCCGACCAGTGGTACCATGCAGACACCGATACACCGGATAAATCGGATCCAACGCAGATGAAACGGGTGGCCTTCATTGGAGCCGCGTGCGCATGGGTGGCTGCCAACTGTACAGATGATGTGCTGGATGGCCTTTGCGATGCCGTGTCGGAATTCGGTTATTCGCGGGTCGCAGAGAGAGAACATCCCAGGGCACTACGATATTTGGAATCTGCCACTGATCAAAATTTAAATGAGGAAACATTCAAAGCGTTCAATCTGATTAACTTTGCAGTCGAGCGTGAGCTGGGTGCACTCAGGACGATTGGGGAAATCTATTCGGGGACTCCATCCGCGAAGAAGCGTCTCGACAACAGAATCAAGCAATGGCAATTATTTGGCAAATCGTTGACATCCCAAATTCTGGAATATGCAGCCGTACGTGCAAAAACACTCTTGGTCAAAGCGCCCAGGAAACGGAAGATGAGCAGTCAAGAAAGAAAATC
>CAZYTI010001226.1:0-1923 GCA_964650065.1 uncultured bacterium | reverse complement strand
CACTGGCACCCCCACCAGGATGCTGACCCGAACTGCACAGATAAAGGTTTTTAATCTCTGCCCGGTACATGGCTGCCTCGGGAAAGGGGCGGTTAAACCCCATCTGCTCCGGACATATGGCGCCAAGACAAAAATCACCTTCGGGCATACCTTTATCGTCCTGCAAATCAAGAGGGGTTTCAAAAAAATCGGCAATGACATTAGTCCGGTTCATGTTCGGAGCCCATTTTTCGAACCGTTCGATTACACGGCTGTTATATGTTCTCTTCACCTCAGCCCATTCTTCCCTAGACAGATCACTGGCCTTTGGGAAGAAAATCCATGCAGACAAAGCATGTTTTCCCGACGGGGCATATGTGGGGTCGAACACGGAAAGAACCGTATTAAACAGGGCAGGGATGGTTGGAATCTTTCCTGCCTCCACCTCGCGGCAGTGCTCAGCCATCTCCTCGGGTGTGTCCACACAGACAATCGTGACAAATGTCTTGTTGATGTCCGGATCATGGCGGGCGCTCTTGTAGTTGGGTGCCTCGTGAAGGGCCATGTGAACCGATCCAAGACAGCAGGAACGGCCATACTTGAAGGCATTGGTTCGCTTTATCCATTGCTGGCTCAGGTTTTCCTCGCCCACCATTCCAAGAAGGGTCTGCTTGATATCCGCATTGGAGGCCACGAGCTTTCTTGCCCTGACTTCGGAACCGTCAGCTAACCTTATGCCAACTGCTGTTCCGTTTTCGATGAGGATTTTTCTCACATCGCCCCTTTCATGAAATTCAGCACCTTCCCTTATACAGGCCATCACCATGGCATGGGCAAGGGTGTGAGTCCCTCCGATCATGATACGTGAATTCGCCTCCACCATGAATAGGCTGGTCAGTCCACCGGCTCCCATTCCCGGAAGTTCCAGAGGAGTTCCCCAGTCTTCGATACCTTTGTAAAGAAGTGTTCTTAACTCTGGGGTTTCAAACAGATGGTCTATTAAGTCTTTTCCCGAACCCTCAGAAAGATGGTGTGGGAGTCCAAAAAGATCCAGCATCAAATGGGCACCTTCGGGACCGTCTTCAGCAGGCTTCACCGGGGGATTGTAAAAATTCTGGCAGAAAAATGGTTCGAGTTCTTGGGCCTTTCGTCGGCATTCCACCCACTTGTCAGCGTCCTTCTTGGAATAAACGGAAATCGATTTGTGAGTCCGTTCGTAATTTTCTTCCTTGGCAATGCTGTACAGGATAATTGGAGGTCGTCCGTCTGAAAAAGCGATCACGAATTGAGCGTCCGGATAAAGATAGCGGGCCCCCAGCTTTTCAAGCCCAAAATCAAAATAAAAAGGCATCCAATCCATGAATTCCATGCATACTGCATGATTGTGCATAAATCCGGGGGCTGTCGTTTCTCGGGTGCAAATAGCACCCCCCTCCTCGTGCCGACGTTCAAAAATTGCCACCTTCATACCGGAGCGCTGGAGATAAGCAGCAAGGCAAAGTCCCTGATTTCCCCCTCCTATTACAATTGCATCATATTCTTTTTTTATCATTAATATGTCTCCTTATTTGCTTTCGACGATGTATTAAAAATTCGATTATATATCGACCCACCATTTTTCCAGCCCGAAATCGTCTGCGATTACCTGCAAGGCGTTGTATCCCGGTCCAAAGGTTATAAATCCATGGGGATGAGTACTTGATCCACACAAGTAAAGGCCTTTGACGGGTGTTCTATATTGGGATAGCATTCTTGCTGGTCGGTTGATAAATAGATTCGAATCAGAAATCCTGCCCATCATCCAGTCCCCATTGACCATATTGATGATTTTTTCGGAAATGTCCAATGGTGTGTAAGGCTTGGCCACCCAAATATCCTCCTCTGACATATTATCGGAGAATTGAAGAAGCTTTTCGATACAACGTCTCATGTAGACTTCTTTGA
>CAZYTI010001225.1:0-1924 GCA_964650065.1 uncultured bacterium | reverse complement strand
GCTAAAATGGATAGAAATTGTTCATGCCATTTACAAAAAAATCAGGGTGACCGCAAAAATCGGGGTCACCTTGATGCTCATTTATCGTTGATAAATATCAAATACCGCCAATAAATCAATCGGCTGAGTGTTGATCGATTGCAGTTATGTAGTCAGTTTTATTATGTTGTGGTATCAAAATTGTAAACCAATGCAGTATCTGCCTGCAAGGTCAAAATCCTATTGATGGAGATACAACAACCTCGATTACCCGTAGGTCGGTTTTTAGTCCAGCGCGACTGGATCACCTTCTGCGCAGGTACGTATACCTTCAGGGGCTTGAGTCATGATTTCAAGTGTCATCATTCTAAGTTTCTGAGCCGTGGGACAAATATCAACACCATAAAAGAGATAAGGACAAGGATAAAGGCCAATCCCCCGACGGACCATTGAACTCCTATTTCTTCCGCCAGTAGACTCGCAAGGAACACCCCTACACTCCTCAGGCCGAACTCCGTAATATAAATGCTCATTACTCTACCGCGATATTCATCAGCCACGTAATATTGGAGAAGAGTATTTGCAAGCGTCGCCCTGCCTGCCTGACCCACCCCGATAAAGACCATCAGACCCATGGACAAATAATAGGAACTCGAGCATGAAAAGCCCATAAGCGCCAATCCCATTAATATACTACTGTATAGAAGCATGATCCCACGCTTTTTATTGGGTAGTGAAGCAATGATAATCGAGCTTGTGATAGCGCCTAACCCGGATAGGCTCATAAGCGCTCCCATCCCTGTTGCCCCTACTTTTAAGATGTCATCCGTGAATATGGGCATCAGAAACATGTAGGGCATCGAAAGACAGATAACAAATAGGGTAAATACCAGAAGAAGCAGTATAGTGGGGTCCCGGCGCACATATAGCAATCCATTTTTAAGATCTGTAAGGATTTTATTTCTCTTCTTTTTTATTATCTTTAACTGAGTAATGAACACAAAGAAGATGCTCGCCATCATGTACAGCCCTGCCATGACATAATAAACAATGGCAAATCCGGTAAGATCAATCAAAAATCCGGCTATGGCCGGGGACATGATCCTGGCCATGTTCATCCCGAATACATTGAGAGCCACGGCATTCATTAGCAACTCACCGCCCACTAGCTCCGGGATAATGCTCTGACGGGAAGGCATCACTAATCCTATAACGACCCCCTGAATCAATGATGCTGCCAATAAAATCCACCAGGAGCCGGAATTTTCAGAACTCAAATATCCAAGGTCCAGGGAAAGGGCAATCATCAGGGCAATTACAGACAGGAATACGTGTCCAACGATGAGCACATATTTTTTTGAAAAACGATCTGCAATGACTCCGCCGAAAATGGAAAGAAACACCATGGGAAGGGCGTGGAATAAAGCCACCAATCCAAGCACTGCAGCAGAGCCCGTCAGGCGATAGAGCAAAAGAGACCGGGAAATCAACTGCATATTCATTGAGAACATATTACCCAGAATACCAAAATAATAGAGGCGGAAGTCGTAATTCTTTAGGGAGTCGAAGGTCTTAATTTTTTCTGGAAAGCGAGTGGATTTTCTTTCACGTGCTTCTAAAGATGGAAGTTTTTTTTTGTTATCTGTATCTGCTTTTTTGTGTTTCATGCGGTGTAATTTAATGAAAAATTATTTATAGAGTCGGCCCACGATTAGATAGTGTCCATCCAGAAATGGCTAACTCCCGTAATGTCTGCGTTGGGTTTTACAAAAATAACCTATCCCGGAAATCCTTAATTTCCGTCAAGAAGGTCAAAATCCATTGATATTTATCGATTATCACAATTCAGAAGGATCACGCCTTCACATAAATCCCTTTTTGCTCGGTTTTAATTTTTCCCTGTTTTTTCAGCACGTAAAGAACATTGTATAATTTCTGTCCCTGA
>CAZYTI010001224.1:0-1924 GCA_964650065.1 uncultured bacterium | reverse complement strand
CCCGCTGATTTCGACAAAGCTTCCAAAGCCGCTTTTAAAACAGTGCCGAAGGCCAAAGAAAAATCCCTGCCAAATCCGAAAACCAAAGGATTATTTGAACTGAATGAGGTCCGTTTTATAAATCCCTTCGTGCCTGAAAGCAACTCCATGTAAAAAAGTTCTTGTTTCAGAATATCGTTCAAATCCCATCGACACGGCGTCACCTTAAGATCCCGGGCGTTCTTCGCAGAAAGCCATCGCATATACTTTTGAGCTATTTTCCAATCCGAAATGACGGGTGATAGTCGCTTTTCCTCCTGGGGATATTCCTGCAGAAGCGACTGGATGAGTTGTGTGGTTTGTCTGAGAGGCACCGACGTCAGTCTTGTGAGGATACTCTGTACGTGTGAGATTTCCATCAATTTACTTTCTTGAAAGGATCGAATATCCTGAACCTTATTTTCTTGATTGGTTTCACTCTGTCTGATCACATCACGACCTACATGTAATATGACCTGGTGCACTCCCAGTTTAATATATCGGGCATTGATGTCAAGAATGACTTCATCACCGTTCTTATTTCTCCAGGTTTCCTCATAACGATAGATACCATTATCCAACCAAGCTTTCCGATGCTTTTCAGTCATCTCTTCATCCACCTGGAGCTGTGAAATATTCATGTTTTTTAATTCTTTTTTATTGTATCCTGACAAAAGACACATCGCTTCATTATAAAGAACAAATCTGCCGCCAACCGTGGTAAGAAAAATAGCATCATTGGCATATTCCACCAACAACCGATACTTTTTAGTAGTCTGGCTAAGCGCAGACCGGATCTTGGTCAAATCCTCTTCGAGATGTTCCTTCTCATTTCGGAGTCGTTCCAAACGTTGACGTTCTTTTCCACTGAGATACCCCAGGGTGGGTCCGAGGAGAATGAAGAATATCCATATCAAATCTGTCGCACCGATTCGCGTGAAAATAATACGCAGATTATATGCCACCATTGCCCCTGTGATCGTCCCCAGAATCACATTTTGGACAACATAACTCATTTTTTGTTGTGTCCGCTTCATGGGATCTTCCTCTCGGCAAATTTCAATCCAATGATTGCCCCCTGAAAAGCTTTTCTTTCTATTGGAACTTCAACGTACCATTTTTGCCTATAAACAAGCAATTATTTCCTCCCGAGTCGTATATTTCAGGTCAAATCAGAGTGACCATATGCATTAAATACAACAATCGTGCCATTTATCCACACTTTTTTCACCTAAAATTATTTTCTTCTTGACATTTTGCGTTTTTGGTCTTAGAATTGAACAATGCAAAGAAAGGAGAATATTTTGATTTCGACCCTCTACATCATAAGAACAGGGGACGACCCAAATGCCAAGATTTTAACGAAGCGATTACAATCGGAAGGATTCAATCTTCTCCAAAATCTCCTTATCGAAAAAGTATTCCGGCTGGAGGGAATTCCCCCGGAAAAGGCCCAGAATCTGAGGCCTCTGCTTTGCCATCCCAAATCTGAAACCATGACGACACATTCTTCCCTCAATCCTGCTCGGGGACCTGTTGTGGAAGTGGGTTATCAGAGGGCAGTTACAGATCCCGAACTCCCCTCGATCCTGAGGGGAGCCCAATCTCTTGGAATCAAGGACCTCGAGTGGGTTCGTATTGCCCACCGTTATCAATTTCAAGGCATCGACAACGCTACCGCAGAAGAGATCGTCACCCGCTATCTATATAATCCTCAGGTTCAAGTGCTCATATCGCCCGATGAAGTATGGGAAACGCTGAAACCTCAGGGGGAAGCAGGTCCGGTCGTGACTGTTCCTCTATCCGGATTCACCGCCGACCAGCTATGCACACTGAGTGAATCGCGACGTCTCTTTCTCAACGTCGATCAAATGCAGGCCCTTCAACAAATATCCCGACAAATAGG
>CAZYTI010001223.1:0-1927 GCA_964650065.1 uncultured bacterium | reverse complement strand
GGTCTCTTCCTGTTGAAGAGCACCCTCGGGAATCTCCACTTTGGTCCCGCTCCCGTCTGCAAGCTCGCCACCACCCTGTGCCAAAACTCCCTGTGCGACAAGGTTATGTATGTAAATGTCGGCATCCGCCACCCCGTCACCATCTGAGTCGTCATCGGTGACGTATACCAGTAGTGTTCCATCCGGAGATGCTGACATGATGCCCTGACTGTTGGGATCGTCATTCAGCCGCTCGGGCGCGGTTATGCCATCAACGTCTGCGATAAATAAGTCAAAATCGGATTCTCCAAGCATCGCCTCAATATCATTGAATCGATTCCAACCAATAACGGAAACGTTGAATACTCCATTTAGGTCCTGAGCATAATATACAAACCGCCCATCATATGAAAAATAGGGTTGCGAGGCAAAATTGGAGTAGTCCGTGATAACCTGAACATGGGGGTGATCAGGTCCCTGGATGAGATTCAAGGGATCTATTGAATCCACATCATTAATAACCCAAATAGCGGAGGAACTCGGGAAGGGAATATATCCACATGCTATCTTTGTGCCATCGGGCGACCATTTTGGCCAATATAAACCAGTATAAAAAAGATCGGAAATTCGTTGAGCGTTCTCCAGAGGTTCAATCGGATTTCCAAATTCATCTACATCTAGAAAATAGACATTGCTGGCCCACATATCGCCACGAGTGAAACCAGCTCTTGGATTTTCTGATCTGGAAAAATCGACTCCCTGACAATCTGCAAGTTCCGGTATCCATGGAACCGAGACCCGATTCGTTGTTTCTGTTGCATCCACATACCTTATCTGGTGATAACCAACGGGCGGCTCTGTATAGAAATATATCCGCTCACCGTTTGGGCTCCAATTGAATAAACCCACACTCACCCAGTCGCCGTCTTCCGTTATCCTATACGGGGGATCGTCGGATGTGAGATCTTTCACATAAATGTTCCATATTCCGTTTGCGGGGTCTGGATCGTCCCTGCGTAAAAATGCAAGCTTTTTCCCATCATTAGAAAATTGTGGAGCGGATATATCATCCGTTCCCGGCTCAAATGCCTGGCGCTCGCCGACCGACATGTAAGGGGATACTGGGGGTGGGGCTAGTTCGGGATATGGATCTGCTGAGACAGAGTAATCATCAAACCATAGGTCGATGGTGGTACCGGCCAGAGTGTAGACATTCAGGTCGACCCCAAATTGTGATCCGATATCTTCGGTATATGCCCCTAGAAGCTGCTCATTCGTTCCATCTGCATCACAGACATAAGCATTTGCTGCCTTCGCAATAACATCATAGTTGAGCTTGAGAAGATTATATTCTATGGTCTCATTTCCCTTCAGCGGCATCCATGACGCCCAGTGTTCGCCGGTTATCTTTCTCATCACGAAAGTGTATCCACCAAGAGGATTAAGCTCTAGCGTAAAGCTCGCCTTCTGCCCCAAGAGAGTGAAGCCCATAGCAGTCCTGCTAGCTGCTAATGGTCCCATGACTTTAAGGCTCACTTCCACATTGCTTGAGAGAAGATATGGACCATTGCCTGCTGAGCCATAGTAAGAGTAATCACCGGTGGCAGCTGTGCCTGAGGCCTTAAGGCATCCGCCTTCTTCATGGAATGCGAGTCCGTTTGCCCAACCCGATCCCGTGCCGACCTTCCACATCTGATTGATCACGCCATCTTCAAAATCATCTATTACTACTTCGGCCCAGGTTGTTGTGGAAAATAGAGAAACAAGCAGAATCAGGATTGCGACAACTATTGTAAATTTTTTCATGTTATCTTCTCCAATATACCTAGGGTTTCGAAATATTTGGAGACCTTTCGCAGTTTATATCACAAAGCTAAGAGTTTGTCAAATGGTTCCAAACGGCGGAATAAAAGTGAAGCAGGCGGCAGTGTAATAGTGCGGCGCCTGG
>CAZYTI010001222.1:0-1929 GCA_964650065.1 uncultured bacterium | reverse complement strand
ATAAAATATTGCGAAGATAAATTATTCGAATCTCAATATATGTTCTTGAGCCCAAGCCCAGCGCATTAAGCTATAGCATTAATCCTTTATATTATTTCACCCACAACTTTGTTATAAAACATATCAAATCGCTTCTCGATTGTTTCAAATTGAGCAGACACTTCTTTGGCATTGTTTTGAAGTTGCTTCCTGAGCCTATGTTTTCCTAAAATTTCCCAAATCGCTCTTGACAACATTTCCGGATTTTCCGGTTCAACCAGCAACCCATTAAATCCATCTTCAACAATCTCAGGAATTGCCCCTACATTGCTTGCAACAACCGGCAATCCGTAAGACATGGCCTCCAGAACAGTCAAGCCGAATCCTTCTTTCAGTGTTGGGGATACAAAAATATTTGCCTTTTCATATTCTTCTGAAAGCTCCTGCCCACTGAGGAACCCGGTAAACCTAACCCTGTCTGCCATACCTTTCATAAGAATATATTCCTGCAATCGCTCCATATACTCCTTTTCCTTGACCAGGCCGACGAGGGTGATCACAAAATCATGCTTACTATATTCCATGGCCTGGACAAGGTATATCTGCCCTTTATTTTTCCTGATATTTCCGACACAAAGGATTCTGGCAGGACCGTTCTGTGATTTTTTTCTTTCTCTCGAATTAACGTCCAACGACTCAACGACCGGATACATCAGGAATATTTTATTTTCAAAAGCACCGAAACTGCACACCCAATTGCCTGTATATCTGCTGTTCACAACTATCAGGCGCGATATCCTGAAGCTGAGGTAATTAATGAATGAATGATACCATCTTTGAATAAAGGGGAGGTGATTAACTTCGTGCACCTCATGGATAAATAGAATTATTTTTCTTCGAAATAGGATAGTGAGCAAAAGGTTGGCGATAAAAAATTCAGGCCTGTTAAATATGTTTTGAAAAATAGGAGCCTGTATGTCCTGTCTGAGAAGTACCATGAAATTGCGAACGTTGTTGAGGATTTTTCTTGCAGTACCGCGTCTTTCTCCATTTCCCTGGTAGGTTTTTATTAAGTGAACTCCCTTTGATTCCAATAACTCTGCCAAACATGTAAATGCTTTCTCCCCTCCTGTTTGAGGGTTATCGAATACCGACAGTGACCAGACAATCTTCATGGCGGCGTAAGATTCCTTTTAACAGCTCTTAATAGCTCGTAAAGCCGTGGCAGGCCAACATAAAATTTGTATCACGCGCGATCCCCATACGATGAAGTTCAAGACAATCACTATCTCGACCGTTTATCCCCGGCTTAAAAATCATAGCTGCTTTGACTCCTGCCTCGGTAAGCAGAGTTTTCGTCGTTTCATTATAGTCATCCTTTTTCCCATAAGGGTACGCAAATATATGGACAGGCCTCTTAAGGACAGTTTCAAGGACTTTCTTTGATGTTGAAATCTCAGCCCGTATTGCCTTATGATCAAGTGTTGTAAGGCACGGGTGAGTAGCGGTATGTATGCCGAAATCTATTCTTCGTTGCTTCCAATATCGAATATCTTCCTTCGTCATATAACCCATTGACATCAAGTGGGCCCTCTTTTTCATCTCGTCGTGATCAATGTGATGTTTTTCGTAAAGGTCTTTAAGAAACAGGATTCGACCCTCCGGCTTATAAGTTTTTAATTTTTTGCAAAATTGCCATATAGATTCCGCTTTATCTTGCGGAGTGCGAAGTGAATAAACTTCACCGTCGTCGATTATTATTTCGTCCTTTGAAAGGGTGTGAAACAAGTAGGCTGCCTGGTCTTCCCATGGAACGGTATCGGTATCAATAAAGCCCGATGTCGGAAAGACAACGGCCGGCACTCTCATACTCTCCAATACGGGAAAAGCCTTTAACACGTTATCCTTAAACCCGTCATCAAAGGTAATCATAATGGAATTCGGTTTAAG
>CAZYTI010001221.1:0-1930 GCA_964650065.1 uncultured bacterium | reverse complement strand
GAAGGCTGGATGTCGTTGGCTTTGCGAATGTCATCGAAAGCAACGACCATACCTCGAACCGTCCCTGTGAATCCAAGCATGGGAGCCACAGTAATAAACGTCGACAGCCAAATCATACCCCTCTCGAGGAAGGCCATCTCGATTGTTCCCGCATTGGTGATCGCCTTTTCGACACTCTCTGCTCCCCTGTTAGCCCGGAGAAGCCCTGCATGAAAAATTGCGGCTACGGGCCCTTTTGTTTTTTGGCAAACATTCACGGCTTCTTCAGGTCCCCCCTTATCGAGCGCACTCATGACTCTTGCCAAAAACTTGCGTGTATTCACGCTTGCACGCGTAAGGGAAACAAATCGTTCGATGCTAATGGCTATTCCCAATACCAAACATGCCAGGATGGGATACATAAATTCCCCGCCTTGTACAAAGTATTCTACCATTTCTCATTACCCTCCATAAAGATTTAAAATTAAGAAAACATAAAAAGAAAACCGTTTATAACCCCTTAAACGGACTTAACATTATAACCAATTCAGGACAAAAAGTCAACTCTTTTTTTATAGATTCGGGTTCCCTGGAGACCAAAATCGACGCCCGTTGTGATATTGACTCTCCAAACCGGTCATTATAAAATTCGATCTTTCCAAAACTTCAAGACTGCATTATCGTAGTGGTATAACCGTCTTTTTATATCTCTGCGGCTACGGCTTGAGCGACCTCCAGTGATGTGTTCTCCCCTCCCATATCATAAGTTCTTATTCTACCTGTTTCTATGACTTTGGCAACAGCCCCCTCCACAATGGAAGCCTTTTCGTTTTCTCCCAGCCAATTCAACATGAGTTTAACCGACAGAATCATGGCCATGGGATTCACCTTATGTTGTCCGGCATATTTCGGTGCCGATCCATGCGTTGGCTCGAATACAGCATAATCATCACCAATGTTCCCACTGTACGCAAATCCCAAACCTCCCACCAATTGGGCACAGAGATCCGATATAATATCTCCAAACATATTGCTGGAGACCAGGATGCCGTAATCATGAGGATTTTTAATCAGCCACATGCACATGGCATCAATATTTGTCTCCCATAAATCGATACCCGGAAATTCTTCAGCGATCTTTCTGGCCTCTCTCACCATCAAACCCGATGTCTCCCGTATGACATTGGGTTTTTCAACCACAGTCACGGTTTTATAACCGTATAACTTGGCATACTCAAAAGCACTGCGGACAATATTTTGGCAAGCATGACGAGTAAAAAGACGACATGAAAGGGCCATATCCTCTATAGAGATTTGTTCAAATTTCTTGGCCTTGGGATGAAGTTCCGTGAGCAGATCCCTCAACTGATTGGGCACAGGATGAAACTCAACACCACAATAGAGACCTTCTGTGTTCTCCCGGAATACGACCAAATCGATGTTGTCTCTGTAATTGAGTGGATTTCCCGGATAGGCCTTACAAGGTCTCAGATTGGTACGAAGATTGAATTCCTGTCTCAACCGTACGATGGGACTGAAATACACGAATCCTCTGTCCCGGAGTTCAGGGGCGAGTTCCTTTATCGCCTCTTCCTTGGGTTTGGAGGTAATAGCGCCAAACAGGCAGCAATCTGTTTCCTTTAATAATTGAATGGTCCTCTCGGGGAGAGGTTCCCCCTCTGTTTTCCAAAACTCCCAACCAATATCACCGTAGTGATAATCTGCATCGAGACCGATCTTATCGAGTACAATATGCGCTGCTTCAATAACGTCATTCCCAATGCCATCCCCCGGTAAAACGGCAATTTTGTATTTAGCCATATTTTTCTCCTGTTTGAATATTTACTATACGATTTCTTCAGTTATCTAACTTTTTTTAATCATTGCCTTCAGGATTCTACAATTCTATCGATTTTATTCCATAAATTGTCCCTATATTTTAAACGATCAA
>CAZYTI010001220.1:0-1931 GCA_964650065.1 uncultured bacterium | reverse complement strand
CATGGACTCTGTTACGATATCCGACCATTGCACCAGTCTGTGGGCAACTTCCCGGCCCTTGGGATGATTCAGATTGAGGGACATGCCATATTTATTCGTATTATAGGCCGCCCAGAAAGCGCTTCGGTCTATGCCCACGATACCATCCTTAAAGGGGATGCTTAACCTCAATGTGTCCGGTGAGGTGTGGGACTCAACACGGACTACCGTTGCACCGTGTTCGGCCAACTCCCTGGAAAT
Source organism: uncultured bacterium (assembly GCA_964650065.1). Lineage (GTDB taxonomy): Bacteria > Zhuqueibacterota > QNDG01 > QNDG01 > DSAB01 > CAZYTI01. The sequence goes on along the minus strand of CAZYTI010001220.1, from coordinate 1,691 downwards.
CTGGGGACCAACACCGACCCATGCAAAATCAGCCACTTTTACACCCTCGAATACCTGTTTCTGGTTCATGACCGATGTCTCCTCTCTTTAAAAAATCAAATAATACCGCGGCTCTTAAGGAGTAGAAGGTTTTTTCGAGAAAGTCCCATCTCACCCATCAGAATTTCTTCATTGTGTTCCCCTATTAAAGGGGCTCGCCGCGTTGTCCGCCAGGGCGCCTCCTCAATTTTCACCGGTGCGCCGGGAAAGGTGAGGGTGTCTTCCAGTTCGGGATGTTCGATGGTTTCCCAATAGTGTCGATCAGAATAATGCGGGCTATCGGAAATTTCCGCAATATTCAATAACGGCCCCATGATCAATTCTTTTTCCAGGGCCAGTTCCAGGAGCTCTTTCTTTGTCTTTGTTTTTAAAAATTTTATCAACGTGTTTTCCAGCCCGGTTCTCTCCTCCTGGGTAATGGTCTGTGAGTTATACTGGTGAAAGTCGTACGTCGCGTATTCACCGGCCAGGCCCGCTTCGGCCGTCATTCCGATTAACGTGTTGCTGGATCGGATGATGCCCTCCGGGCCGCCGCTGAACTGGATGTGAACCCAGCCATCCTTGCAGGGATATATGGTTCGCATGATAATACCGCCGTTTCCCCTTGGATGAAAATTCACCTGGCCCATTCTGGGTACAGCCACCCGGTAGAGATCCCACACTTCGATGCCCACCATCCATGTTAAAATAAGGGCCTGCTGGATGGAAACGTCGACATGTTGTCCTTCCCTGCTTAATTCCCGCCGGTAATGGGTCACCATTGATCCCATGGCGCCATGGACGCCGCCGTAGAAGGCCGTCTGAAACGGGGTTCGAACCGGAGCACGGTCACTCTCACCGCAGGAGGCCATCACGCTGGCCATGGCCGAAAGGGAGAGGTCGCTGTATTTATGATTCGCATAGGGGCCTGTTTGGCCAAACGGCGTAATGGATGTCAGGATAATGCGGGGATTGATTGCTTCAAGCACTGTGTACCCAAGACCTATATCTTCTAAATATCCCGGATCAAAGGACTCGAAAATAAAATCTGCTTCTTTTACTAAATCCTTGAAAATCCTCTGCCCATCGGCAGATTCAATGTCCAGGGTGATACCCCTTTTATTCCGGTTGCAGCACATCCAGTAGAGGCTTTTCTCCGGGTGGGGGGTGTCTTTGTAAAACGGCGGAATGCTCCGCGCCGGATCACCACCCGGTTTCTCAACCTTGATGACATCAACACCGAACCCGCCCAGAATCTGTCCACACAGGAGTCCTTTTTCATCGGTCAAATCCAGGGCCCGGTATCCACTCATCAGCATGGGGGGGCTATCCTGATGGTTCATGTGATAAAACCTCCTTTGATTTTAATGACGGTTTTTATCATCAGTGGTCATTTATCTGTTTACATTCATACTGTTGATTCTTCTGTGATAATTTGTGAAATGGGCTAATGCTTTTGAAGCCCTTCGAATATTTGAATATACGGGTATCTTCGCATCCCTGCACATATCCTGCGCTTTTAAAACTGCTTCAACTCTAAAAGAGACGGTAGGGTCTCCGGTGTTAACAAAGATCACCGTGGGTTTTTGTGACTCCCGGGCCAGATTTATTTGAAAATCCAGGCTAAACCCATGTTGAATAGCCCCATTCGGATCATCAAGAAGCCAAATGGC
>CAZYTI010001219.1:0-1933 GCA_964650065.1 uncultured bacterium | reverse complement strand
TATTATCTGTTTTGTATAGAAAGTAGGCGTACAGTAGAATAAGAAATAATGAGAAGCAAAGTAGAAAAAACAACCGTCGGTTGAGATCAGAATATAACTGGCCTTTGAGGGAATAGACATATTCAGGATTGATGAAGTATGAGTAAAAATGGACGAACATGAGTGTTACAAGGAGGAATAATGTGATGGAGTAAAGAAACCAGACCTTTTGATTTCTAAATAGATATTTAATCACAATATAAAAGATTGCTAAGTTGGCGAAGAAACAAAGAATGATCCGTTTATAAACGTAAAAATTTAACAATGCTCTGTTATTGCCCAACAGATAGTCATCCCCAATGAATATATTTAAAAAAGAAAAAGAATAGGCCAGAAGAAAAAGACTGAGGTTGATATAGATATCTCTGTTATTTCGTTCCTTTCTTGTAATGGCTACCGCCAGTACGAAGAGAAAGAAATAAATGGCTTCATTGATCCACGAGTGGATCGTTACGTTCTCCCATCTGGGTAGATATGAAGAAAAAAATAGAACAACAATAAATGCGAACCAGATATTTAGTATTTTAAAGAATAAGTTTGAATTATTGTTTTCCATTTATAAATAGTCTAAAATGAATTTTTCTCCAATGAGTTAAAAATAATCAATCAAAATATTTCTCCAACGATTTAATTGGGAAAAATACATTCAATTTCCAAATTATACAAAAATTAACGAAAAAAGTCAAGAAATAAATATTTTTAATAAAATTACAATTCCACTTCTATATCAAATATTTAAATCAGTTTGAGCTGAGAGGCTATGTGATTTTTAGATCAAATGGTGAATATGTTTTGCTAAGCGAAAAGGAAAAACTTCTGGTTCTGGAGAATGTACGGGAATCAATTCCAAGGGATAGGTTAATGGCAGCCATTCACGCTCTGGAGGCTGGACTGATGGCGAGCGGTTATGAATTTGAATTAGGCGTTGGTGTCTCGGCGGCACAGCGTAGTCTTACATGATCTTATTCTTTTAAACAATATCACAATTCATTCCGATTCCTCCAGGAAAAAGACGATTGGAGGAATCGGAATCATTGTAGTAAGAATCCTTTTCCCAGAGGATCATCCGGGTCGATAAAAAACTCATGTCGACCTGAGATATGGGCCATGCCTTCAACCTGGGGGATGACTGCTTCATACTCCCCATATCGAGTGGTTTCCACTACCCTTCCTGTGAACCGACTGTCCACAATACTCTCTATCACCATGGGCTCATTGATCTCAATTTCATCCCTGGCATAATGGATGGCCATGCGTGCACTCACACCCGTACCCGTGGGGGAGCGGTCTACCTCACCATCGGCAAAGATACAGACATTACGACTGTGGGCCCCTTCTTTCAGGGGAGGAGCGATAAAGATTGTGCCGTAGAGAAAACTCAAATCCTCTTCGAATGGATGAACGACGGGGCGATGGTTCATCACGGCAAGTTAAATGGCCAAGCCTTTCCGGATGAGGTCAAAGGATTCATCGCAAGTACACCGAAGCCCCACCTGATTCGCCTGAACAAAGGCATAGAAAGCCCCTCCGAAAGCAAGGTCGTATTGAATGCTACCCAAACCAGGGACATCCATCGTTTCATCAAGGACAACGACAAAGGAAGGAACGTTGTGAAACCAGACACTCTCGATTTGCCCTTTGTTTATTTTCACATAGGCCGTGACAAGACCGGCCGGCGTTTCCATTCGGATGGTTGTTTTGGGTCAGTTGTCCAGAGATCACGCGGCGCAAGGTCTAAGGCGCGTTGTGCAGCTTCCAGCGGCGTATCAGCCAGATTGGTCAAAATTTGACACAGGTGATCAGCATCAGCCGGTGTGAGCGGATCATCCATACGGACGAAATACGTATTCGCTTTTTGGTTTGCTCCCACTCTATATATGGACCATACGGTCCT
>CAZYTI010001218.1:0-1937 GCA_964650065.1 uncultured bacterium | reverse complement strand
GTGGTCCGGTCCCTTTCATGAAGGATGAAAATCCTCTGGGGAACATCTACTATTTTATCTCAGCGAACTTGAGAAGAGTAGATGGTCAGCTTAATCTGAATCGACACAACGACGATCTTTCGTTATTCGACCTCTTTTATTTGAAACAGAGACAGGATAATAATGTGAACTTGAATTTCAAATTATCCTGGGAATTGTCAGCAAGAACAAAATTTATACTGAGTTACCATGGTTCCAATAAGGATTGGACCGTTTTACCTGCCGGATATAAATGGAGTTTTAAAAATTTTCCTGATAATACCGCCCAATTTTTTAGAGATACGTATAACTGGAATTTGAGATACAACCAATTTTATTCGAAAAGTACTTTTCTCAATGTGAATATCGGATACCTGGATGTTAGATATAATGGTTCATTGGATGGTGAAAAGACTCCGGCGGATTATTGGATAGTGGCACAGAATGAAATGGGACAAGACTCTATCTACACGACCGTTCGTCCTCCTCAGATAGATCTAGCGACTCGATTTTTTGATGAAAATAGTTATGAAGCGATATGGCGTGATGATTTAACACGGACGTTTACTGCAAAAGCAGAACTGGTTTCTCAGATACACCGCGAGCATATTATTAAAACCGGTGTTTCCGTTCAATATCACGACCTCAAATATGTCGATATTCAAGATGGCGCCTATAAACTGTCGGATTATGGTGAGTGGAAATATAAAAATAGAGTTTATTCCGATCCACCGCCCGGTCCTCATCCGGAATTTGGTCAAAACCGATGGTATTTTCATACTTATCCACTTTTGGGTGACTTTTATATCCAGGATAAATTTGAGAAAGAGAGTTTGATCCTGAATATCGGTGTAAGGGTAGATTGGTTTTATCTCGGAAAGCAAATAAATGAAGACGCTTATAAAGGCAAATGGGAGGCTGCGACAGGAATAGATCCTGATTGGAATTTATTTAAATATAGCATCAGCCCCCGTTTAGGTATTTCATTTCCCATTTCCGAGTCTACCGTATTGTTCTTTTCCTATGGCCACTTCAATCAATTACCAGAGTTGCAGCAGTTTTACCGTGATCCCTGGTCAGGGAGCTTGACTGGAAATCCACTCATGGGTTTTAAGAAAACAACTCTATACGAATTTGGATTTACCTACCAGTTCGCCGAGAACTGGGCTATCGATATAAAGAGTTATGGAAAAGACCTTTCTGATCAAGTGGGTACTGAGAATTTGTTTTCGGCATCCGGGGTACCTGTCCAGTTGTTCGTTAATAATAATTATGGAAGGGCTCGTGGCCTGGAATTTGAGCTGAAAAAACGATATTCCTCGTTAACGATGCTTAACCTGACATATGCTCTACAATGGGCAAACGGATATTCTTCATCTGCTTATTCCGATTATACTCGAACAGCCTTAAATTTACCCAAACCCATCCGAGAAAGGCCTCTGGAATGGGATATACGGCATCAGGTGATGTTGAATGCGTCTTTGATTTGCCCGGTTGACAGGCATCCCAGATTATTCGGTATAAAACTACCGGACAACTGGAACATCACTCTGTTGACGCGATTTTCTTCTGGTCTGCCTTTCACACCGGGAACCGTGGATCCTTTGGAAGCACGCGTCCGGGAGCATGGAGAAGTCATGCCTTTCACAATGACTTCAGACTTAAAAATAAACAAATCTTTTAAATTGCCCTTTGGTACTGTGTCTTTGTTTCTCGATATCTATTCGGTATTCAACCGAAGAAATGTATTAATTGTGAATACATGGACTGGTAAACCCATTAAATATGGTGATATTCTTGGTGGGACCCATGAAATCCAGAGTTGGCAACAAACCTATGCGAGTATGAGCCCGGGATGGTATTCCGCACCCAGATATGCTCTAATTGGTGTTAATCTCGATTTTTAAATGTTTTGATTG
>CAZYTI010001217.1:0-1938 GCA_964650065.1 uncultured bacterium | reverse complement strand
GCCAAAAAATATCTAAGATCAGAAAAATTCTCCCTTCGCACAAGTTGTGACTGCCCACAACCTTTCTACCTCGTGTAAGGCTATATTTTTTGCAGCTTAACTCAGCGTTATACCGCTTAAATTAAGAGGGTACACTATAATAAAATTTATGTTCGGGCACTATATAACTTAAAGGAGTATCAATACCATGAAAATAGAATCAACAGATAAAGATATTCGCACGCTTCTTTCGTCGGGTTATTATAAAATTCCAAGATTCCAAAGACCTTATTCATGGGATCGCGAAAATATTTCAGAATTCTGGAATGATGTTGTTCAAGATAATCCAGGCGAATATTTTATCGGTTCTATGGTTGTCTTTAAAGATGCCAATCGTTATTATGGTATTGTTGATGGTCAACAGAGATTAACAACAATCACTGTTCTCCTTTGTGTGCTGAGGAACACACTTAATGATTTAGGTTTTCATGATCTGGCTGAAGGTATTCATGGGCTTATCGAACGGAAAAATATAGACAATAAGCCAGAATTTATTCTATCCCCAGAGACTTCTTACCCATTCTTTCAAGATCATATTCAAAAATGGGGTATACCGGATTTGATAGTAACTCCTCTTAATGAAGAACAAAACCTTCAGAGAGCAGATAAGCAATTGGAAGAATTGGTTGGCGGTATAGTACATAGTATAGAAGTAGATACATCAATCTCGGATGAAGATCGCCCATCCTACTACGAAACAAAACTAAAACAAATCCGAGATGCTCTCCTTGATCTTAAGCTCATATTTATTGAGTTAGATAATGAGGATAATGCATATTTGATATTTGAAACACTTAACACCAGAGGTAAAGATCTTAGTATCTCAGATTTGGTCAAGAACCATCTTACGAAACACCTAAGAAGTCGTAGTGTATCTGTAGATCAAAGCAAAATCAAATGGACAAAACTGCTGGAAACAATAGAGGGCTCCTCGGCAGATTTGAATACCGATACATTTATCCATCATTTTTGGCTTTCCAGATATGACTATCTACCAGCAAAGAAATTATTTAAATCTCTGAAGAAAAGAATTAAAAAAGCCGATGCAAAGAATTTCTTGGATGCTTTAGTCTCTGATGCCCAAATTTATCGGTCAATTCATGAAACCTCTTTTGGAAATTGGACTAAGCAAGAAACAGGAATTCAAAGGTCTTTAGATGCATTAATGTTGTTTAGAGTTAAACAACAAACTCCATGCGTCCTTTCCCTTGTTCGTAAATATAGAGATGACCACATCAAGAAGAAACATCTTGAAGACGCGGTAGTTGCAATCGAAAAATTTCATTTTCTTTTTACAGCGATTACATCACAACGATCCTCTGGGGGAATTTCTGCAATGTATGCATCGTTAGCCAGACGCTTGTTTGAGACTACTGATATACAATTAGCGGTTGATATCATAAGGGATATTAAAGATAAATTAAGAAATCGTATTCCTTCGGTCGAAGAGGTTAAAGCACTTTTTCCAGAGATAATTTACACCAACAATTTCACAAAGCAACGCAAACTAGTAAAATATATATTGGCTGCCTTTCACCGGTATGATAATGCAACCGGCATAGCTACGGATTATGACCAAATGACAATCGAGCACTTGAGATCACAGAGTGAAATTGGTAATAGTGACCTTAATGATTCGATAATTGGACAAATTGGAAATTTAATACTTGTCACAGAAGAATTAAACCAAAAACTCAAAGCTAAACCATTTGAAGAAAAGAAAAGAATTTTAAAGGATGATGGTTTTCCCTTACCACAAGAAATCGAAGAAGCCTCTGAATGGAATGAATCCAATATTATTAATAGGACACAAATGTTGGCTGAACTAGCATACAATGAAGTTTGGAGAATTTAACAAAATGATTGAGGCATTGAGCCCGAACAAGTCATTGGAGCGTA
>CAZYTI010001216.1:0-1943 GCA_964650065.1 uncultured bacterium | reverse complement strand
ATCAGCGGGTAACAAGTTTTCAGTCTCGACACGCACAATGGATGATCACAACCTGGTGGAAATAGATATCGACGGATCCGTTAAGTTCAAGGAAACGTTATGTAAGATTACAGATCCCTTTTTTAGAGACGAAGATTCAAAAGCGAGGGGCAAAACGGAAATCGGATTTCTGGCTTGTCAAAGGTTCTTTGAGACTCTCGGATCAAAGATGGATGTGGGTCAGCGAGGCGATGAAAGTACCATTGTGAGAATCAGAGTTCCAGCCATCGAAGAGAAGGGAGAGGTTCAGTCGATTCGTTTGGTCGAGGGTTCAAAACATTCACTCATCATTTGATACGGTTACATCGTATTTCTTTTTATGGTGTCTTGGCCGTCTTACCTTTTAAAAGTTATCTGCGAAGTTTTCACAATCAAACGTAAAAAAGTCTCTGGCTGGTGAAACAGGGAAGAGATCACTGGCGGGGACTGTCTTTCATTACCAATGTATTGCAATTTTGTGATAAATATACGCTTATATTTATGTGTTTTAAGACTTGCTTTTGGGTATGCCTTTTCGTATTTTTGGTTGGCATTAAAGCGATGGAGGATGGGCCATGTATGGTCGATTAGAAAGTATTTTTTCAATTAATGTAGCTGGTCTAAAAAAATCGTTGATTCGAGAACTTCTCAAGCTGACACAAAAACCGGATATCATTTCTTTTGCCGGTGGATTGCCTTCTCCCGAGACTTTCCCGATCGAAAAAATTGCAGAATTGTCCAAGGAGGTTATACTCAGGGAGGGGAAATGGGCATTACAATACGGCCCTACCGAAGGCGACCCAAGACTGAAGGACGAAATCATAAAGATAATGGAGAAAGATGGTATTCATGCTGAACGGGCGAACATTTTAATTACCAGCGGGTCACAACAAGGGCTGGATATTGTCGGAAGAACTTTTCTCAATCGGAGGGATCCAGTTATTATTGGGCGACCCACCTATATGGGTGCCCTGGGGGCTTTCAGGAGTTATGCAGCAAATTTTGTGGCTATCGAACTCGATGATGAGGGTATGCAAATCGATCTTCTTCGAGACCAACTGAAGAAAATGCGATTGGTCGCGGGACTTCCCAAATTCATCTATGTGATTCCTGACTTCCAGAATCCAGCGGGTGTTACCATGAAACTGGAGAGGCGAAAGTTCCTCCTGGAATTGGCGAAGGAGTACCAGATCCTGATCATCGAGGATACGCCATATCGGCAACTCCGATATATAGGAGAACATATTCCTTCTCTTTTCGAGTTGGATGGCGGCGCGGGATATGTCGTGTCTATTTTCACCTTTTCAAAAATACTTTTCCCCGGATTGCGGCTGGGGTGGGTGGTGGCGAGCCCGAAAATTATTGAGAAGTTCGTCATCGCCAAACAGGCCATGGATCTATGTACACCGGCATTTACCCAGGCCGTGGCCTATGAGTATTGTCGTCAGGGATTGTTGGATGCACACATACGCGCGAATGTGGCACTTTATCTAAAGAAAAGAGAAGTAATGCTTCAAATGCTCAAAAAATTTATGCCTGCACATCCTGAGATCGATTGGACGAAACCGGAAGGGGGACTCTTTCTGTGGTTACGATTGCCCTCTTATATTGATGTGGACAAAATGTTATTCCAGGCCATCGAGGAAAATGTGGCTTATGTTGCCAGCTCGGGATTCTATGCAGACAGCGGGGGCGAGGCAGCCCTGCGGATGAACTTTTCATATCCATCCGAGGAGGAAATCGAAGAAGGTGTCCAACGTTTGGCAAAAGTCATAGAAAGAAATTTGAAGCATTGATAAATTCATCTAAAAACTGTACGTTTATAGATATATGGGATTGAAAGTAAAAAAATCCACACTCACCAAAGGATTAATTATTTTCATTGTACTCACGGTGGGTGTGATGGTCGGTATTCTACTGTGGAC
>CAZYTI010001215.1:0-1943 GCA_964650065.1 uncultured bacterium | reverse complement strand
CGCGACCCCTGTTAGATCCACAACCGTGATTTGGTCCTCGCTAGTTCGACCGATTATGGGATTCTTGATCACGTGCCCCAATTCAAGAATGGAACCCTCCTCAAGCTGCCTTCCTTCATCAACAAAAACCCGTCTATATTGACGAAAAAAGCCGACTTCCAAAAGGATGCTCCGGACCTTTTGAATTCGGCTAATAATTTTTGAATCTCCCAATCATTTCTGCCCTCACTTAAATTTCATTAACCTCCCGACTCAGAGATGGTAAAGTCGTTTTAAGTGTATGGCCATAAATGTTAAAACAATAGTTGAAAATAAAATATTATTATCTGAAAAGCAAGGTAAAATTAGGAATAAGATAAGATTTTTAAAAATGGGTGAACCCATATATTTATGCATTCGAACTCTTATGATTACCATCGTCTAAAACATAAAATAAATCCCCAAGATGATAATGTTGATGTTGCCACATCCAATTGACGTCCTTTTCATCGGGGACATAAAGATTGTATTCTGATTGATATTTTGTCCAGGCTTGTTGTGGATTCATCACACAAATATTTAATTCGGAGTACAGCATGGAAGTAAGTTGATGAAAATGATTATCAATCGTTAAAAAGACGGATTGGCTTGAACATCCTGATATGATAGAATGGAAATAAAGTTGAGTAATATTCAGCTTTTGATTGTATGATAGATTGTTGTCATCTACTTCTGACCACAATAGATCTCTTATTTTTAACCATAATTCATTCGATTCATGTCTCGTTAGTGTTAAAGTGTTTTTATCAGGTTTATCTTTATAAAATTTACATTTCCGGATTTTCTTATATAATTCAAAACCGGGTGAAGGAATTGATTGTTTTTTTATTATCTTGACAACAGTATGAGGAGTAACACAGATTTCAATATTCTTGAGTTCAAAATAGTTATATTCAAGCTGAGCAAGTCCGTCCATGGACGCAGGCCAGGTACTTGGATGCCTGAATACGACCAATTTTACATCAAATGTAATCATTGGCTTTTCAATTATTCGATCTTTATGTAAAGTGGCTAAGATCATTTGGCTTCCCCCTCTAAGTGTTTTTCAAAATACGAGGTAAAAGCTATCTCAAACCCATTCCCGAATCCATTGCCGAATGCCACCAGCTGTAATATTTACTTTCCATTTCTTTGCGACTAGGAAAGGGATAGAAGTACATGCTCTCTTGGTGACCTACAAAAAATCCATTTTTTATGGTCCGGTACAGAATGTCCCAACGTACATGTCTTATGACGGTCTTGGTAGATGCTTCAGGATATTCCTTCAGTCCGATCAGACAATCTCTCAAGTGATCGATATGCGGGTAGGGCAGATTGCTCGCAGAAGCACCTATTGGATCTTTCGCCAGATCATCGAGAATCAACTCCACGAACATGAGTTTTGGTACAGAGACCGGGCGTCTTGTATCTGTAACATAACGGCAGAATTTAAGTGGATCCATGTTGCTGGCAATGCGGGGCGCGACTGGGATGATTTCCTGATAAAGATGAAATATTTTTTCATCATTTGACGGATATTCCTCTTTTCCAATCTCAAGGACTCGTCCGTTATCCGTCACAAGGTATAAATTCATTAATGCTTCCAAGGGCATATGTTCGAGCACACGGTAAATAGAAAGATAGACAGACCGCTTTGGCTGACCATCAGGGTGTGGAGTGCAGCGGCTATCAATATCCTCATGAGAAAAATAGCTGCTTTCAAATTCAGGATTCACTTCGAAGAAGATAGCCTCTCCTTTCATCCTCTTCTTGGTTCCAGTCGCTAAATACTTGCCAAATTCTTCCGGTGGCAGCATGGAAACAACCAGAGACTCCGGCCAAAGCGATAAATAGAGATGGCATTTCATGTATCTATCCTTTTTTATAAGATATCAAACATATTATATTTCACGATGAGGCCCGTC
>CAZYTI010001214.1:0-1946 GCA_964650065.1 uncultured bacterium | reverse complement strand
CTACGATTTTTATGCAACAGGAGGGATAAGTGTACTCAAATTTATTCCCAATGGTTTGCTTTGTAATGTTGTGCGGATCGTTTGGGTCATTATATTCATATTCGGTGACAATACCTTCAGGATCAGTCACTTTAATAAGATTTCCATTCTGGTCATATAGATAGTTTACAGCCCTCCCTGAAAAATCTGTGAATTTGATGATCAGACCATTTGTATCATATAAAAAAGTATAACTTCGGTCTAATGAATCTTTAATGGTTGTGAGAACACCCTGATCATCATATATAAGGGAAGTCGTATTACCATTTTTCTCCCGAATGGATTTAAGTGAACCTTCTAAATCAAATTCATACCTCAATCTATTCTTTTTCTCCCAAATAAAACCTGACTCATTTTTCGCCAAGCTTGAATAATCTTTCTCCAAAGTTTCGTACTGATCTGATGCATTTTTAATAAATCTTACCAAACTCCCAGTGGAATCCATTATTGCAGCGGAAAAGGCACGATGTTCAGCTCCAATTAATATGATACTAAAACTGTGAGACCAACCCATTCCAATACCAGATTTAATTTCGTAGGGTTCATCCAAGCTGTTGTAGGTACGTGTAAAATTAAAACCAGATAAAGGCATAGAAGGCAAAGATAGATCAGTGGTAATAATGTACATATTCCCGTTAATAATATTAACAGGTTCGGCTTCAGATGCCTCCTCTTCCGGTACACCACGCTTGTCATCTCCCGAGTCATTCGTATATTTAGGAGCTAAACCGACCAATTGAACATCATAAGGCATAACTTTAGGATTTATCACTGTCTTTGTAAAATAACCATATTTCATTACTTTAATATATGGCCCCAACTGGTCCTGAGCACAACAAGTGCGATAAACTCCACCGCTGTCAGTGGTGGCTGAATCTATGAAACCACTACTATCATAAAGCAATACTTTAGCATTGCTAAGATTTAATCCTATTATATGTTCAAACACTTGACCCTGTACCGCTACGTAATAACAAAAACCAAAAGTGCAAGTCATGTGTATTAAGAAAAAAACCTTTATCAATAAATAAAAGTAAGTTCCAATAACTTTTAAACATTGCCTGCTCTGATTTATAAACATATTTAAACCTAAAAAATTGGATGATGTGGCTATTAAATCGAATTTTATCCGTTCTACAATGCAATCATTTATCATAGCGTGAAAGAAAAAATTAATTGACTAATAAAAATCGAAAGATGATATACCCAGATGGGTATATGCTGTTTTACGAAATAATAAAACCATAATAGTAGGAAATATTTCGACCAGATATTAAAAGATTGATGATCCTAAATTTTCAACCTCCCGTTTCCATATTTCACCTGTCAATCATAAAAAATTCCGATGCGATAAAATGTAATATTCCGCAATCTTGAAAAACAAGGTTCCCAAATTATCACATTTTGGTTTACCACTTCTTGTCATTAGAGCCCATTTCCAAATTTTAGAATACCAGAGGGATTATATACTTTTAGACACTGCTCAAAATTTAACCTTTCTTGCATGATCCTGGAATTCCAGGATATTCAACCATATTGATGATATCCTTCATTCCAAAAGTTCGTAAATTAAAGATTTCATCTGCGCATCGCACGAATTTCCATATCCGCAAGCTTCAATATTCCGGTATGCCATCTTCTCCGACGTGTTTTTATTTTATACATGAAAAATCGCCAGATCGCAAGGCGGGTCAAAAATAGATAAAATCTGAAGAATTTTCACCTAAAATTGACAAAAAATTCCTGTAATATCCATCCAACAGATGAAAATATCATCCACCTATATAACCTGCGATATGTCTGTAGTCTGACAGTTTTTACACGAAATTTCAGGCCCTTTTCTCAATTTTACGTAACTTCTCAAAAAGCTCTGGGGCATCATGTCATTCCGGCGAAAGCCGGAATCC
>CAZYTI010001213.1:0-1947 GCA_964650065.1 uncultured bacterium | reverse complement strand
CAATTTCGCTCGGCACCTTTCTGATAATGTAATCCATTATCACATATTCAGACGAGACCAGCCTGTTGGCATATTCATCACCTAACTCTTCGGTCAACAGGAGGTAGTCTGTATACGTAATGCCGTCTGTTGCTCCTGCGTAAGTTCCTCTGAAAGTCACAAACGGTCCCAGGTCTTTCTTGAAATTCACAGCGATGCGTTTGGGATCACGTGCTACAACAAATTCTCTGAGGCCCTTAAATCGGTAATCATATTCTGTCATCGGACCGCCCACCGGTTGCTGCACACGTACCGGATCGCCGATTATTTCGTAGGCTCCACATTCTTCTACCAACTCAGTCTCCCACTCTACCCGCCCACGATGTGAAGTTCCCCAGCGACGTCCGAGAATCGCCCGCTCGATCCTGTCGCCGCCACGGTCCGTGAATATGAAAACACCGGAGGTACTGCCTAATTCTTCCGCACCAAAGGGATCGGAAATTGCCTCTCTCATCACATGGATCCACATGTCGACCTTGTTTTTCCGCATGACTACAGGCAGAACGAGGTCAAACTTTTCCCGGCGAATCTGATTATTCCGTTCCTTTAACGCGGCTTCTTCCTTATCCTGCTGGCTGGACAGGGGTGCATTCGCAATTGCGGATTTGGCCAATGCAACATTGCTCAGGCCCAAAAACACGGACAGAGAAAAAATCACACAAAAAATTTTTAGAGTAGACATCTGAGACCTCATTTATTTAATTTTCATATTAACGAATGATTCGAATCCCCTGGCACGGGGGATAGGGAAACTCGATTCCACGTTCGGTGACTATCACGCCATCATGGAGACATATATATAAATGTTTCCCTCTACCCCATTCAGGCACCGGCATATGGATCATGTATTCAAAGGTAAAGGTATGATAGAGTGGAATTGTAAGATCCCGCCCCCAACCCGTAGGAGAAATCCTGGGGGCATCCGCCTGTGAGATGAGTCTTCCTAATGCATGGAAGTCGATATTAACCTGGGTTTTTTCGGGATCCGCATTTTTATCATATTGATCTTTATCGATGTGCACATATCCTGCCTCTTCAATTTTTTGGATGAGAATCTCAAGATTCTCTCTCCCGGTAATACCGGCTTTGATATTCCTACGGAAGATCTCACGGGCTATAAGCGCGTGTTTCCAGATTTTCTTAACCTCCGGGGGCAGGTCAGTCTCCCCTTCCCGAAGCACATAACCGATTCCGCCATTGTGCTCACTGAAGTCCATCATGTTCGCACCCTCGAGTATACCGATCAGGTCACCTCTTTGAATTACATACTCGTTATTATTGTTTTCATTTCCGTCCGGATCCCTCACAAAAACGTTCCCCGAAATATCTCTCAGTGTGGTCACGCCGGGTACGATTTTATCGAATTCCCTCTCTATCATTTCGGCGCTGATCATGCTTAACCGTCCAAAAAGTGATATTTCGCTCATCACCCTTCCTGCTAAGAAATCTGCTATCAGATAATCAGCCGGTACCATCCTCCTGGCATACTTTTCTCCTAAAGCCTGGACCAATATGGTGTAATCTGCAGGTGAAATGGTGTTGAAGCGTGGATGCGCTTCGGAGTAATTCACGGCGATGCGCTCTGGATCGCGTTCGGCAACAAATCGGGATAAATCATTTTTCGTACTAAAAATATCGTATAGTTTTCTATCACCGCTGCCACCAAGGAGTGCCCGTTCTATTCGGTCTTCACCCCGGTCCGTAAAGATGTAAATACCGGGATTCTCGCCCAATTCAAAATTGAGGGGATCCTCTCCGCTCTTCATGTGAATCCACATGTCGACCTTGTTGTCCCGCATGGCTTGAGGTAAAATGAAGTCAAACTTCTCACTGCGAATCAAACGTAACAAGTCCACGGGTGCGTCCGGTTCTTGATTCTGAGCATGGAGTGTTTGAACAAGAAGAAGC
>CAZYTI010001212.1:0-1949 GCA_964650065.1 uncultured bacterium | reverse complement strand
TATTGTAAAAAGGAAATACCCAGGCTTCCGATGGTTTCAATGGAGCATTCGCAAAAATTTGGCTGTAATAATCCTCACTGAGAGAAATGGAAGTCATACAGGAAACCCGAAAAGTGGACTGCTCGGGCAGGTTCCTAAAAATACCGGTCACCTGAAGGTCCCGGGTTCCCGCCCGATTCTCGATAGTTAGGGTTCGTCCCATGGCACTTCTTCCGGAAAAACACTTATCGGCCATGGCTTCGGAGATGACCATCGATGAGGGATCGGATAATGCGGTTTGTGGATTGCCTTCAATGAAATCGATGTTTAAAATTTCAAATAGCGAACCGTCCACGCTATGAATGTCTTGTATGGGCTCCCATAAATCTCCCCGTTTTAATTTCGTTCCCGGGAGCCGCAGGGTCCTGGCAACAGACTCGATCTCTGGAAATTCACCCTCAATGGTGGGGCCCAATATAAAAGGGGTCCCCGGGCAAACGCCCTTGAACGTTTTGTCATCTGCGATGACCCGGTATATACGGTCTTTCTTTGTGTGGTATTTATCGAATCCGGTCTCGTAAATCACATAGTGCAGGATCACGAAACTGGCACCCAGGCCGATGGCCAGTCCCGCAATATTGAGCAGCGAAAATGCCTTGGATCGAATCAGGTTCCGGAAAGCAATCTTCAGATAGTTAGACAGCATTCGTATATCCTTTGTCAAATAAAAACCGAATTCTGAACAATGAAGAATGCTTTCAGAACTCGGTCAGATTATTACACTTTTTGGAAAACAACAATGGGAAAAATCTATTGTTAATAATCCCCGTGGAGATCATTTATGATACACAAAACCGAAACTAAAAATCACTCACCTTAAGGACATCCGATTCTTTACGCTGAAGATCTATCCCCAATTCCACGCCCAGGATGAATCCTTTGCTATTTTTGGGAGAAATAAAACCCCGGTTCATCATACCGATATCCAGTACAAATCCACCCGGCCGGATACCGAAGCCGAATGAGGTGCCCACACCGATTCTGCCCCCCATGACAATCCCCATCCGTATGGGCAGCCAGGATATGCCCCTCCATTCCGTACCCACCGAAACCCTCGGCTTGGAACTATAGAAGGGACCATCCTCAAAGCCCTTGGTTACATCGGCCGTCAACAGCACAGGACCCTCTTGGTACGCCACACCCAATCGTAGCACTACCGGAATCCGTGTAGAAAATCCGGGCAAGCCCTCCAAGGTCCATGAAGAATCCAGGACGGCGTCTTCTTCATCGTCATCATCAGATATACCCAACACAGTCAAACTGTCACCCCGCACAAATCCAACTTCCTGATTGATCTCCCCTGACCAGGGTATCGATCCCAGTACATTGGACAGTCCGCAACTAACGGTCCATTTGCCTTTGAACTGAGCCGCCGCACCGATATCCAGCCCAAATCCGATATCTCCCAGATACGTAAAGGTCTGTTTATAGTCCGCATCGAACTCGAACCCATATTCCCGTGTCGCAAACATGAGTGACGCCCTGTCGGTCTTCGTATACGCCCCTCCGTAGAGGAAGTGCAACGTACCCCCGATTGCAAAGGATTCGGCGAAATCGACTTGCATCGGGAATCCCATGGAGAAACTCGCGACGCCAATACCCAGGCCTTCGCCGTCCGATTCACTCAAATTATATGTTTTGTTGAGCTCGTTCCCTTTCAGCGGCAGCTCGAAAAACGCTTTATCCAATCTCACAAGGCCCCCAACTTCAGCTCCGAATGAAACGGCCACGCGACCGGTAGAAAAGGAAAGCGCCCTCACTGAGGCCCTGGCATCCAGGTTAAAACCCGTGTCGGGTATGTGACTCAGTATATCCTCGACGTCTCCCTCGGTCAGGTATTTCCCATCATATTTTTCAACCATATTCCAGTCAAAACTGTTATTCCGGACACCCGCACCCACGGATACAAA